>JBIKWV010001098.1:0-3993 GCA_044356135.1 Elainellaceae cyanobacterium | reverse complement strand
TGCCGGAGCCAACGTTTCAGAAAAAATCGGCGCTATTGAGTCAAAACTCCAGTAACTTAGAACCCGCGATAAAATAGAACAGAAGTATTTCCTGAGAACTGCGTGTCGCTCATCACCGTTCGGCAAGAGGGGCTTTACTGTGAACCGGGGGAATTCTACATCGACCCCTGGAAGCCCGTGGACTGCGCCCTGATTACCCATGCCCACTCGGATCACGCCCGCTCTGGCTCCCGGCAGTACTACGCCACCCAAATTTCTGAGGGGATTCTGCGGAAACGATTGGGGCAGGAGACGCCGCTTCAGGGGGTGGAGTATGGGGAGAAAATCAAGCTGGGGCAGACCTGGGTATCCTTTCATCCGGCGGGTCATGTCCTCGGTTCGGCACAGATTCGGGTGGAGTGCGGCGACGAGGTGTGGGTAGTTTCGGGGGACTACAAGCGCTGTGCTGATCCCACCTGTGATCCCTTTGAAGTGATTCCCTGTGACTCGTTTATCACGGAGGCTACGTTTGGACTGCCGATCTACCGTTGGAATTCGGGTGCAGAAACCTGTCGGGAGATTTACCAGTGGTGGCAGGAAGACTCGGAGCGGCCTTCGCTGCTGTTCTGCTATGCCTTCGGCAAGGCTCAGCGCATCCTTTCGGAGTTGCGTCAGTTCACCGACAAACCCGTCTACGTTCACGGCGCGATCCACGTTCTGACAGAGATCTATCGGGAAGTGGGGGTGCCGATGGTGGAGACGGTTCCCGCTTCTGAGATGCCGCGCGATTACAAATTCAAAGGCGATCTGGTGTTGGCTCCCCCCTCCGCTCACCGATCGAGCTGGATGAAGCGATTTCCCCAGCCGCAGACGGCCTTTGCGTCGGGGTGGATGGCGGTGCGGGGGGCACGGCGGCGACGGGGCTACGAGCGGGGCTTTGTGCTGTCGGATCATGCGGACTGGCCGGGGTTAGTGAAGACGGTGCAGCAGATGCAGGCGAAAACGATTTACGTGACACATGGACAGGTGGAGGTGCTGTCGCGCTATCTGACGGAGGTGGAGGGGCTGAATTCCCTGCCGCTGAAGACTCTGTTTGAGGGCGAAGGGGATATCTGATGGAGCGATTTGCGCGGCTATTTCAGGAGGTGGATTCGACGACCTCTACCAATGAGAAGGTGGCTGCACTCCAGCGCTACTTTCACGAAGAATCACCGGGGAATGCGGTGTGGGCGCTGTATCTGCTACTGGGAAAGGTGCGCAAGCGGTTGATCACCTCCCGAATACTGCGCGATATTTTTCTGCAAATTTCTGATATTCCTGAATGGTTGTTTGAGGATTGCTATGCACAGGTAGGGGATACCGCAGAAGTGATCTCGTTGTTATTAAAAGATCATCCCCTGCATGCCAAGAAAACAATTCATATTTCGGATCAAGAAATCGATCATGAATCTGTTCAGGATTTAGTCAAAACAACTGTTCAGAATTCTGTTCGAGAATCTGTTCCAGAAGTGATCCAAGCGATCGCCCAAACCTCACTTCAGGAATGGATGGAGCAGGTAATTCCCCAGGTGAAACAGTTGGATGCGGTGGAACTGCGCGATCGCGTCATCTCCTGGTGGGCAGCGCTCAACACCTTTGAAATCTTTATCCTCAATAAACTGCTGACGGGTGGATTTCGTGTGGGGGTATCCGACAAGCTGGTGATCAAAGCGCTGGCGCATCAGTTTGACATCCCCGAATCGGTGATGGCGCATCGGCTGATGGGGGATTTTGAACCTACGGTGGAATTCTTCAGTAGTCTGATTCACCCCGAAGGCACGGTTCAGTCTCCCACCCGCCCCTACCCTTTCTTTCTGGCCTCCCAACTCGAAGAAGATCGCTTTGTCCAGGAGGATTTCTCTCGCTGGCTGGCGGAGTGGAAGTGGGACGGCATTCGCGCTCAGGTGATTCGGCGGGAGGGTCAGGTGTTTATCTGGTCACGCGGTGAAGATTTAATCACCGACCAGTTTCCTGAGATCGCCCGTGCGTTTCTAGAATTGCCCGATGGCCTGGTGTTTGACGGTGAAGTGCTCTGTTGGGACAGTGAAAACCATCGCCCCCTCAATTTCAACTGTCTGCAAAAGCGGCTGGGGCGGAAGCGAGTGACGCAAAAGGTAATCGATGAAAATCCAGCCCACTTCATTGCCTATGATTTGCTGGAACACGACGGTGAGGACATTCGTCAAAAGCCACTGGTACAGCGACGAGCATTGCTAACAAAATCCCTCCAGAATAGTGATCCGCAATGGATGCACGATTCCGAGGTGATGATGTTTCAAACGTTTGAGGAGGTGCAGGAATTACGAGAGCGATCGCGCCAACAGGGTGCAGAGGGACTGGTGATCAAAGCTGCCGATAGTCCCTACCTCGTCGGTCGCAAGCGCGGCTACTGGTGGAAACACAAGGTCAATCCCATGACGCTGGATGCGGTGCTGATCTATGCCCAGGCGGGCAGTGGCAAACGCGCCAATCTCTTCACCGACTACACCTTTGCGCTGTGGAACGGTGAAGACCTGGTGCCCTTCGCCAAAGCCTATTCGGGACTAGACAATTCTGAGATTGACGAGCTGGACAAATGGATTCGCAAGCATACCCGCGAGAAGTTTGGCCCGGTGCGATCGGTCGAACCCATCCAGGTATTTGAGATCGGATTTGAAGGCATTTCCCAGTCCAATCGCCACAAATCCGGGATCGCAGTGCGGTTTCCTCGAATTCTGCGCTGGCGCAAAGACAAACCTGCGGCGGAGGCCGATACTATCCAGGCGGCCATGACGTTGTTAACGTAACTGGGTGCGATTAGGGGTAGTAGTCCGACATGATTAAAACTGTGCATTAGCATTGTGGGGCGGGCATCTTGCCTGCCAGATGTTCTGGGCGGGCATCTTGTCTGCCAGATGTTCTGGGCGGGCAAGATGCCCACCCCACAGGAAATGAATCCTCAGGTTACTGCATGTCGATGGTCGGTTTTCCTCCCATTTTCACCCATCCTTCTTTCCGGAACCCATAGGGTCACCCCGTGAAGTCAATCTTAGAACCAACGGTCCTGGAACCAACGATCGCTCAACTTTATCTAGTTCTGCATAAGTTCCCCTCACTGGACCGGATAAATCATTAGCAGCCCTACCACAGGCTCACCCCCCTGAATCGGAGAACCACCATGTTGTTTCATACCCTCCGCACATTCACAACGAACCTCTTCCGCCCGATCGCTACAAAACTCGACGCGGTTGAAATCGATAACGCCCAACTGGCCCACTTTATTTGTCGCTGGATCCCCGCTCAGTGCCCCTTTGAACGCGACGTACAGGTCTTTGGTCGGGTGCTTTTCCACATCCCCCCCATGTGCAAGCTGAACCCCCTCTACGAGCAATTCGTTGGCCTCCGGTTCAAAGCCCTCTGCTACCTGGCCGATGTCCTGGGCGAAGATATTGCGGCATATTGTTAAATCCCCTGGTGCTGAAACGCAGCGGCTATAGTGTTCCTATAGTGTGCGATCGCCCGGTTTGCCCATGGATATCTTTCATCTACTTCGCTCAAAGCATGACGGTCAGTACCTTGTGGCCCACACCCGCAACGCTTCAGGCGAGGCCCAGGACACCGGCTACCTGCTCCTGTTCAAAGAACACGCCGACGCCCTCAGCTACCTCAACACCCACGGCTCAGGAGTGGCCGATCGCTTTGGGGTAGAGTCCATTTCCAAATCCCAACTCGCGGGTTTGCTCAACCGCTGGGGATTCACGGGAATCGGTGTGGTAGAAGATCCACTGGTGCCGAGGGTAGACTTTTTGGAGCGATCGAGAAGTTGGTAATTGAGAATGGGTAATGGGTAATTGAGAATGGGTAATGGGTAATGGGTAATGGGTAATTGCATCACCCATTACCCATTACCCATTACCCATCCACCCATCCACCCATCCACCCATCCACCCATCCACCCATCCACCCATCCACCCATCCACCCATCCACCCATCCAC
>JBIKWV010000615.1:0-3994 GCA_044356135.1 Elainellaceae cyanobacterium | reverse complement strand
TTTTGGAAACCTCCTACCTGCTCATTTGGGGAGAGCTTCCCAACAAGGATGAACTGGCGGAGTTTGAACATGAAATCCGCTATCACCGCCGCTTGAAGTACCGCATCCGAGACATGATGAAGTGCTTTCCCGAAAGCGGCCATCCTATGGATGCACTCCAGGCTTGTGCTGCGGCCCTGGGCCTGTTCTACTCCCGACGCGCACTGGATGACCCGGAGTACATCCGGGGAGCCTGCGTTCGCCTGATCGCCAAAATTCCTACGATGGTGGCAGCTTTCCAGCTTATGCGCAAGGGCAACGATCCCATCCAGCCCCGCGATGACCTGGACTATTCTGCCAATTTCCTCTACATGCTAACCGAGCAGGAACCCGATCCACTGGCAGCCAAAATCTTTGACGTGTGTCTCAACCTGCACGCCGAACACACGATTAACGCATCTACCTTCTCGGCAATGGTCACGGCTTCCACCCTCACCGATCCCTACGCCGTAATCGCCTCCGCCGTGGGCACTCTGGCAGGTCCCCTGCACGGTGGTGCCAACGAAGAGGTGATCGAGATGCTGGAGGAAATCGGCTCGGTTGAGAACGTCCGCCCCTACCTGGAGAAGTGTTTGGAGGGGAAGAAGAAAATTATGGGCTTTGGCCACCGGGTCTACAAGGTGAAAGACCCCCGCGCCACTATCCTCCAGGAGTTGGCTGAGCAACTGTTTGAGAAATTTGGGCGCGACCACTACTACGACATCGCGGTCGAAATGGAAAAAGCGGTTGAAGAGAAACTGGCTCACAAGGGAATTTACCCGAACGTAGACTTCTACTCTGGCCTGGTCTACCGCAAGATGGGTATCCCCACTGACCTGTTTACTCCGGTGTTTGCGATCGCCCGTGTCTCCGGTTGGCTGGCCCACTGGAAGGAGCAGCTCGAAGAGAATCGCATCTTCCGCCCCACGCAAATCTATACGGGGTCCCGCAACGCTCCCTATATCCCCATTGAGCAACGCAGCTCCACTGGGGAAAAAGAGCTGCTTGAAACCCTCGTTAAATAATCAGCAACCCAAACTGAGAAGGCGCGGCGCTACAGCGCCGCGCCTTCTCAGTTTGGGGCTTTTGAACGCGGCTGTGTACCTGATGATGGGTCAGACCCCCCTTGTGGATCTGAATTTCCCTTGCAATCATTTAGTTCAGTGACGATTTTCAGGAACTCCAGCCCTCAGGCGTCCCCGTTTGAGGGTTTTATTTTTTGATAAAAAGCAAAAATCGCAAAAGCGTAATCGCGCCATCGCTACTTACTGGAGTTTTGGCCATTTTTCCTACAATGCCGCGAAACGCTCTCTACGAGAGCATTTCGCGGCATATTTTAATTTTAGCGCTGATTCTTTCTGAAACGCTGGCAGAGCCAGCGTTTCAGAAAGAATCGGCGCGATTTAGTCAAAAGTCCAGTAGAGAGCGTTGCGCGGCATATTTCGTTTTAGCGCTGATGTTTTCTGAAACGCTGACGAAATCAGTGTTTCAGAAAACATCAGCGCTAAAAGTATATCGAACGAGTTGTTGCGATGCGCGATCGCTCTACCCAGATCGTCTACTTCTTCCTGCAACTGTTGATCGCCCATCACATTCGAGAATTCCATCCCTGTTCTTGATGGGCTGATCGTTGCTCCCTTCTTGTTGCTCCCTGAGCGGAGTCGAAGGGAGCAACAAGAAGGGAATGCCTTCGGGAACTTCAGTTTTTCTTCTGCATCATCTGCTCAACGAAGTTTGTGTAAACATTCCCTTCAATGAAATTTTTATTTTCCAGAATTCTCTGGTGAAAACCAATCGTGGTGGGCAACCCCGTGATCGCACACTCCCTCAAGGCTCGACGCATCCGCCGGATGGCAGCAGGGCGATCGCTCCCCCAGACAATCAGTTTGCCAATCAGCGAGTCGTAGTACGGCGGAATCTCATAGTCGGTATACACATGGGAATCCATCCGCACCCCGGGGCCTCCCGGTGGCAGGTAACCGCTGATCCGACCCGGTGCCGGACGAAAATTCTGGTCGGGATCCTCTGCATTGATTCGGCACTCGATTGTGTGCCCCTCCAACCTCACCTGATCCTGGGTTAATCTCAGCTTTTCTCCCTGCGCTACCCGAATCTGCTCTGCAATCAGGTCTACTCCGGTCAGCATCTCCGTCACCGGGTGCTCCACCTGAATCCGCGTGTTCATTTCCATGAAATAGAAATTCCCCGACTGATCCAGCAGAAACTCTACGGTGCCTGCACCTGTATAGCGGATCGCCTGTGCCACCCGTACCGCCGCTGACCCCATTTTTTCTCTCAACTCTGGCGACAGCGCCGGACTGGGTGCTTCTTCTAACAGCTTCTGGTGACGCCGCTGAATCGAGCAGTCCCTTTCCCCCAAGTGGATTACATTGCCGTGGCTATCCGCTAACACCTGAAACTCAATGTGCCGGGGGCGCTCGACAAACTTCTCCAGGTACACTCCGCCATTGCCAAACGCCGCCTCTGCCTCTCCCTGCGCAGCCAGGAAGGACTTCACCAGTTCCTCCTCCTCTCGCACCAGGCGCATTCCTCGACCACCACCGCCTGCTGTGGCTTTGATCATAATGGGATAGCCGATCTCACGGGCGATCGCCAGCGCTTCCTTTTCGTCGGTCAGCAGCCCCTCGCTGCCAGGGACGGTGGGGACTCCAATCCGCTTCATCGTCTCCCGTGCGGTGGACTTGTCCCCCATTGATCGCATCGCATCCGGTGAGGGGCCAATAAAGGTGATCTGGTGGTCGGCACAGATCTCGGCAAACTTTGCGTTCTCCGCCAGAAAACCGTAGCCCGGATGGATGGCGCTGACGTTGCGGGTGAGGGCTGCCGCGATGATATTGGGTATATTCAGATAGCTCTTGCTGCTGGGGGCGTCGCCAATACAAACGGCTTCATCTGCCAGTTGGACATGTAGGGCATTGCGATCGATCGTGGAGTGGACCGCAACCGTTGCGATACCCATCTCTTCACAGGTGCGGAGGACTCGCAGGGCGATCTCGCCCCGATTGGCAATCAAAATTTTGTCGAAACGCATCTGTGGAGAGGGTTGTGAACGATCAGGAGACGATCGTATCACGTCGGGGGTGGGGGGTTCGAGGGATTTTCGCCCAGAAGATGGGTTGGAAATCGAAAGTAGACTCACCCAATCACAAAATTCCAGTGTTAGTATAGATAAGCGCAATTTTGGTGCGCGCCAGTTTTCTGTTGCTTTTTGACAGGTGTCATTGCAGCAAGCTGGAGGAGTAGCGGCGGTAGGCTCGGCAGCAAGAGAGGTAGATCGTGGCGAAAAAAGACAACGCAAAGGCACAAGCTAAAGATCCGAAATCGAATGACTCCAATGCCGCAGAGGCAAAACCTGCCGAGGCAAAAACGGGAGCCACGAAAGACACCGCGAACACCAAAGAGAGCGTCAAGGGCACTGACGAGTCCTCCAGTTTCAACGTTTCTGAGTTCATTCAGGGAACCAAGGAAGAGCTGGATAAAGTGGTCTGGCCGAGCCGTCAGCAACTCATCAGTGAGTCGATCGCTGTCATTCTCATGGTCACCCTCTCAGCGACCATCATCTACCTGGTTGACAACCTCTTTAGCTGGGCTGCCAGTAAGGTGTTCTAATGACTTACGCCTCAGACGAATTGGACAACTTAGAAAATTTTGAATCCCCTCTCCTCAATGAAGAGGAGGAGGGAGGAGACGACGTTCCTAAGGGGAAACCCCGGTGGTATGCCGTCCAGGTCGCATCCGGCTGCGAGAACCGGGTCAAGATGAACCTGGAGCAGCGGATTAATACGCTGGATGTGGCAAACCGCATTCTTCAGATCGAGATTCCCCAGACGCCGATCCTGAAGCCTCAGAAGGGCAACAAGCCCAAAGAGTCCTCTGAGAAAGTCTTTCCTGGCTACGTCCTGATCCGCATGGTGATGGACGACGAAGCATGGCAGGTGGTGAAAAATACACCCAA
>JBIKWV010001097.1:0-3995 GCA_044356135.1 Elainellaceae cyanobacterium | reverse complement strand
GTCCACGACAAAGATGCCGACCAACAGTTGGAATGAAACCAACATGTTGACCACTGCGTCGCAGTGAGCTGCTAAGTCAAGTGCGGGAAGGCCGGCAGAGCTTTGAGCCGAGCTGGCCTCCAGGCCATTGCCGACGTTGCAGAGGTTAAGGCACCACCCGCCATTCACGCCGCAAAAAACGTGACGTTACCAATCGTTGGTTTGGAATATCCTACGTGATGTCCGTTTGCATCCACGTCGACTATTGAAATTCCGTTATTACTTCTGGTCAGACAGGTTGCGAGCGCTTTGGCTCTCGCAATTTTAGTGCGTTAAATCGAAGAATCGATATTATTTTAAGCAATGGATTTTTTTGGGGGAGGGGTCCTTGTCTGCGCCCGTATGCGAACTCGAAACAGATCTCAGTCGAATTGCCAAAGAGGCTAAGTCTTTGGAAAATGAGAATCATCAGTTCCGACAATTCATCAGGCACAGAATAAGCGCCAGTCGTCTAGATAAAGTTGTTAAAGAAATTCATGCGGACGTTGCAAGCAAAATCGATTGCACCAAATGTGGGAATTGTTGTCGCGAATCATTTCCAACACTGACGAAGAAAGATACCAATCGTCTTGCAAAATCTGCGGGCATTGCAGCGACTGAGTTTTTTACAACGTACTTAAATACAGACGACAATGGTGACACGGTGTTTCAGGCTAAACCGTGTCCTTTGTTGGTCGACAATAAATGCTCGCATTACGAAGATCGGCCAGAAGCTTGCCGCTCGTATCCACACTTACACAAGTCTGGGTTTGCAGGTCGCTCATTAGGTGTGATCGCAAACTTCGAGATATGTCCGATCGTTTTCAATGTCGTTCAAAAGCTAAAATTGGTCGTTTGGCGACATAGGTAAAACCTGGGATCTACAACCCTGATTTAGTTAAGCGATCGCAACCTACTTTACGGGGGGTCTTAGGAATCTGCCGTCAGAGTGAATGTGTGGGGGCAGATGTCGCCTCTAAATGGAAGTCTCTTAGCGGTGTTACCATGAATTGACGCGAAATAGACCTGCTCGTATTTCTGTTCGCCTGGCCTTTTCTCTTCATCGACCTTGAAGTCTCTCCATATTTCGATTCAATGATTGCCGTTGAGATTAGTGCGCAGGCGGTATCGCTTGTTTGGTGGGGCTTAGCTAAGAGCCACGAGACTTAAGTTGGTCCTTGCGTTTGCAAGCTTTGATTTCGCCACCGTTTTGATGATCCAATTTGTTTGATTCTTCTCGAATCAGTTTTCTGCCAGATTCACTGCGAGCTTTGTTCGAAAGTCTTTTTGCGTGTCGATCAATCAATTTTAAACCGATCCGATGACTCATCTGAAAGTCTCAATCTGTGGTAAAAAACTTGACTTAACTATCTAAAATTAATAACTTATATATTTAAACCCATTTTTTGGGGATTATTTTCGACTATTTTGACACTTTTCTGGAGTTAAGCCTTGAAGCGAACGATTGAATCCGACCTAAGCCTCTGGAAAGACAGTAAGAAAAGAAAGCCATTGATCGTCAAGGGCGCTCGCCAAGTCGGCAAGACATTCGCTTTGAAAGAATTTGGCAAAACCCACTTCGACGACACTGCGTACTTTAATTTTGAGAGACAAGCGGATCTTGCTGCTTCATTTAAACCAAATCTTGACCCAATAAGGCTTCTTCAGGTTCTTTCCGCTGTGCATGGTCGAAAGATCGTACCTGGAAGGACTCTATTAATTTTTGACGAGATACAGGCCTGTGACGACGCGCTAACCAGCCTTAAATATTTTTCGGAAGAGACCCCAGAATTCCACATTGCTGCAGCTGGCTCTCTTTTGGGTATTAAATTGGGCCAAAGTCGTTCCTTCCCAGTGGGCAAAGTAAATTTCTTACAGATGCATCCGATGACATTTTATGAATTTTTGAAAGCCAGTGATACTGCTTCGATGCTCGATCTACTTTTAGACCATCGCTTTACCGAGGAAATTCCACAGGTGCTTCACGAGAGGCTTCTGCATCTACTTCGCGTATTCTTGATGGTCGGTGGAATGCCAGAGGCGGTAAAAACCTGGTTTGACACAAGTGATTTTGATAGCGTAAGACAAATCCATTCTGAAATTATTACGTCCTATCAAAATGATTTTGAGAAACATGCTCTAAAAGCAGATGCTTTGAAAATTCAGGCAGTTTGGAGTTCGATTCCGCTACAAATTTCAAGAGAGAATAAAAAATTCAAATATGGAGATGTTAAACGGGGCGCAAGATCTGCAGACTTTGAGGTCGCGCTGCACTGGCTAGAAACTGCTGGACTCGTATTGAAAGTAAATCATGTGGATTCTGGGCGAAGGCCGTTGAGTGCGCACATAGATCAAGCCAAATTTAAGTTGTTTGCCCTTGATGTAGGACTCTTAGCAGCACAACTTCGTATTTCTCCAAAGGGCTACCTGTCCAATGACAAAATGTTTTCAGAGTTCAATGGTGCATTTACTGAAAACTTTGTGGCACAGGAGTTGATTGCAAATGGGCTATTGCCTAGGTATTGGAGTAGCGAACACGAAGCAGAAGTAGATTTTTTAGTCGAGACTTCAAATGAAGTTATTCCAATTGAGGTAAAAGCTGCGGCATCGACCCGGACAAAGAGTCTTCGTATTTTTGAAAAGAAATTCTCCCCGGCGACACTCGTTAGAACTTCAGCACTAAACTCAAGAAAAGATGGCGGGATTCAAAACATCCCGCTTTACAGCATTGCGCATTTTCTAAGGCAGATTGAAAGGTCAAGTTAACCATCTGCGACCTATGGTGATCGGTCCCACAAGATTTCAGCCGATTTTGAATTCTATTGAAACGACGTAGGAAAACGTCTCTCATACGGAGAAAATGGCGTCCGCCAAAGACCACAATATGAACTATCAAATGTTCTGGAACCGTCGGAATAGAGAACATGAGCTCCGTTTTCATCTACATAAATCACTGATGTCCCGGGGCCTGCAAAGGCTCCTGCAAATCGCGTCATTTAGTCCTCTCAAAATAATATAAAACTGGAGGCCCAGGTTTACACTCGTCAGCCAATCTTACACCATCGGCCGTCAGAGTGAATGTAACGCTAGAGAGCGCTAGACGGACCAATGCCTTCTTGCCGACCACGACCGCTTGCCGTCTATCATCCTCACAAGAATGATGCGCCGCGACATTTCATCACGCCGCGTTCTGTCTCGCGGCCCACAAGTCATAATCTGCCTGCATGCGAACCCACATTTCTGCCGAGGTTCCCAAGACCTTCTCTAGTACAATTGCAAATTCTGGTGAGACACCTCTCTTGCCGTTTACAATCTCATTAATCTTTCGAGGCGAGCATTTACATTTTGCTGCCAACGTAGTCTGATTCAACTTCATCTCTGTCATATAAACCTCATCAAGAACTTGTCCCGGATGAAGCGGCTTTGGATTTTTAATCATTGTGATTAACCTCTATGGTAGTTCTCAATCTTAACGTCAGAAAAGTCACCGCTTTTGAACTTAAACGTGATGCACCACGGTAGCTTGATTGTGACGCTCCACTCGTCCTTTCGATTTCCTTGCAATTTGTGCAACCGAATATTTGGAGGCTGCCCTTTAATCTTGAGGTCATCGATTGTGGAAGTGCTATGCATTATAGTCAGCAGGGCTTTTGCCCTGAGCCACAATTCTTTGGGCAACCCTTTGCAAGTATTGGTCTCCCATATTTCTTGGGCTAACCGGTTTCCAAAATTTGCAATCATGTCTCGGCCACCTCTTTCCCACTATACCGTACTGTGTAATAGTGCGCAACAAGTAAGGATAGCCGACGAACGCACCAATTCCGTCCTGCCGACCACGACCGCTAGGAAGCGGAGTGAGCGAACGAAAAAGGCATTTTGGTGTATCTCAGAACCTTTCGAGCCAGGTTCTACGGCCGGATATTTGGCGTCCCCAAGGGGATTCGAACCCCTGTATCCACCGTGAAAGGGTGGTGTCC
>JBIKWV010000614.1:0-3996 GCA_044356135.1 Elainellaceae cyanobacterium | reverse complement strand
CCATCAAGAGATCGGAAATCTTCCAGGACAAATTGCCCCTCTGCTCAACTTAGGCACTACTCACTCTAAGCAGGGGCGCTACGATCAAGCAATCCGTTTCTATCAGCAGGCACTCAATCTTGCCCGCACTTTAAACATTCCTCAGCAGGAAGCATCTGCGCTCAATAACATTGCAACGATCTACTTTGCACGATCTGATTATGCAAAGGCATTAGAGTATCACCAGCAAGCATTAAATATCTATCGTAAGCTCGGTGAACGGAGCGGTACTGCCAATTCTTTGAATAATCTTGCCACGGTTTATGGTGACCAGGGGAATTACGCTAAAACGCTGGAGCTACTTCAGCAAGCTCTAAAACTCGCGCAGGAAATTGGCGACCGCCTAAACGAAATCAACATTCTTCATAATATGGGTGGCTTCTACCTGATGGTAGGTCAAAATGAGCAAGCCTTGCAGTACTGTCGCAAAGCTCTCAGCATTGCTCGTACCATTGGGAGTCGCCCCTATGAAATGAACCTTGTAGGAACAATCGGCAATATTTTTCGACGACAGGAGCGGTTCGTAGAAGCGCTGTCTGAATTGCAAACTGCACTGAAACTCTCACAAGAGATGGGAATGCGACCGAGCGAAGGGGATTGGTTGGCAGGTATTGGGCGGCTTTATCATCTTCAGGGTAATCAAACCGAGGCTCTGAAGTTTCAGCAGCAGTCTCTTCAAATCGCACAGGAAGCTGGTGTTCGGTTGAGTCAGGGTGGCAGTTTATGGGGAATAGGACAAATCTATGCCGCTCAGGGACGTTCTGACCAGGCGATCGCCTCCTACCAACAGGCTCTCACCATCCAGCGAGAAATTGGTGACCCCTACGGCATCAGTCAAACCCTCAGCAGTTTAGGGGAACTGTATGTGCAGCAAAATCAACCGGGACTGGCGATCGCCCCGCTCACCGAAGCCATCGAGCTGTTGAAAAATCTGCGGGGGACAGAGCTGCGCGATCGAGATCAGGTGTCTTTATTTGAAACTCAGCTCAACACCTATCGTTTTCTACAGCAGGCGCTGATTGCCCAAAATCAGCCTGAGAAAGCGTTGGAAGTCGCAGAGCAGGGACGGGCGCGGGCGTTTGTCAATCTGCTGCGGAATCGTTCCACCGCAGAAGTGGGCACCCGGAGAAACAATCAAGTGTCTGCTTTATCTCCTGCAATCCCTGCTAATTTGGCGATCGCAGACATCCGACGCATCGCCCGTAGCAAGAATGCAACGCTGGTTGTTTACTCCACTATCTTCGATCGCAGCTTATACATCTGGGTGGTGAAACCCACCGGAGAAATCGCGTTTCGCTCGGTTGATTTTGATCAGAATAATGTCATCCACGCAGCTCTGCTCGACCATCAGCGCAGAAATCCGGTAGCAATACGCGGTACAACCCAGGAAACGCTGGTGCCCGAACTGGTTGCCCAAACCCGCTCCACACTCCGAACTGCCACCATCGTAGTGCAACAAACCCATTCCATTACCGCCAGCGATCGCCTCAAGCAATTACACCAACTGCTGATTCAGCCCATCGCCAATCTACTGCCCCAAAAGCCCAACGAGCAGGTTATCTTCATCCCCCAGGGTTCCCTGTTTCTGGTGCCCTTCGCCGCCCTCCAGGATGCCAAAGGCGATTACCTGATTGAACAGCACACGATTTCCGTTGCTCCTTCCATTGAGGTACTGGCGCTGACGGAACAGCAACAGCAGCGACTGGGAGGCGATCGCCGTCTGACTTCCAGAGACAATCTGCTAATTGTCGGCAACCCCACCATGCCATCTCTCCCTCAGACCCGGCTTGCCCCTCTACCCGGTGCAGAGCAAGAGGCGATCGCCATTGCCAATTTCTTCAGAACTCGCCCCCTGCTGGGGAGTGCTGCAACCGAATCAACAGTAGTTCAACAGATGCAGAACGCCCGCCTGATTCACCTGGCAACCCACGGGCTATTGAACTATGGTGCAGATGGTACAACCCTGCCCGAACTGCCGGGGGCGATCGCCCTGGCTCCTGGCAACCAGCAGGACGGGTTGCTAACCTCCACAGAGATTCTCAACCTCAAGTTGAAAGCTCAACTGGTGGTGCTGAGCGCCTGCGATACAGGCGGCGGCGAAATTACCGGGGATGGCGTGATTGGGTTATCGCGATCGCTCATTAGCGCAGGTGTTCCCAGCGTGATTGTGTCCCTCTGGGCAGTCCCCGATGCGCCGACTGCCGACCTGATGACCCAGTTCTACCGACAGTTGCAGCAAACATCCAACAAAGCGCAGGCGCTGCGACAGGCGATGTTGACCACGATGGAGCAACACCCCGATCCTCGCAGTTGGGCAGCATTCACGCTGATTGGTGAGGCAGAGTGATGGGGATTGTTTCTGGGGCGGTTCCTGCGGAGTGGCGCGAAGCGCTAATCGCCGCTACTGAGCTTGAGAATGGCTGGGCAGCCGTTCTTGCAGTTCTTCTACGCTGCTGATCTGATCGATGGTGCTGGCGATCGCTTCTACATCTGAATCCTGCAATTGCATGACCTGTTGGTAAAGCATCTGCAACTGGGCAACATCTGTGACCTGCTGCAATTGTTCAATCACCGTCGGCGTCAGTTCCGGGAAGCGACTGGTTAGTAGGGCGATCGCTGCATCCCGGCTTGCCTGTATCAGCGACTGCTGGAAGTCTTCCAGCGTGGGAACAATGCTGGCTCGTCTGAGTAACACTTTGAGCAGTTCCGGATTGGTCAAACTGAGAACCGTTGTAACTAAATTCTCAGGAATCTGATTAAAGCGCGTTTGTAGAACCTCGATTACAGCTTCCCTGCGCTCCTGTAGAACACCTCGCTCGGTAGCAAAACGCTCAAGAGGGGTGATGTATGGCATTTTGATTTCCTCCTCGTAGGCAGTCAGGTTGGTTGCGAGACGTTCTTCCAGATAGTCCGGCAGGGTCATCATCCAGTTAATGAAACGGAACAGGTTGAGAATCTGTTCCCTATTGTAGCCTCTGGCATAGAGTCCTTTCAGCAGGCTGAGCTTCCATTCATAGCGCTGATCTGGATTACGACGGGTGGATTGAGCCTTGAGGTGTGCCATCACCAGCACCGCAAAGGGGTTCTGCAATGCCGCTAAACTTTGCCACTGCGCTTCATAGTCCAGCAGTTTGATGATAGGGAACTGGAGGCTAACGGTGCAGCCAAACAGGGTGTATTCGTAGCGATCGGGTCGCCAGTTGGGTTGGTCGTCACCCAGCACCGCGAGACTGGCAATTTGACGGTTGTAGCGATCGAACAGGCGATAGTTGTACTCATACATCCGTTGGGCAAATGCCGTTTCTACCTGAGATTGAATTTCAATATGCACCAGCACCCAGGTTTCCTCGCCACCCATGCGCCAGAGTTTGATCAGTTTATCCACATAGCGTTTGCCGACCTCAGCATCCGGCATGATTTGCTGAAGCTCTTTGTCGAGGAATTCGTATCCCCTTAACCAATTAATTTCAGCGTTCGCTTGTGGGAAGAAGAACCCCATGAAGGACTCGAAATAGAGTTCCAGCGCTTCTTTCCAGGGAGAGTCGTAGTCAGAGAGAGCATCGCTCATGCGGTCAAAGGGGAAATAGGTCGTACATTTGTATTATTCTTCCTGTAACTTTATCATGACTGGAAGGCGATCGCACTCCTTCCATAAGGCGATCGCTCCCTGATTCATCTGAGGGTAGACCTCCGATTTCTTTAAAGAAATCGGAGGTCTGGCGGTCTGGCAACCGGGAGGGCGATCGCATCCACCCAACGATCGCTCCACCCCTCGAAACAGTGAACTTTAAAGTTTTGGTTTCCCCTACAACGGCTTCTCACCAACGTCATGCGCCTGCGGTAGGATACTCCTGATTTGAAATCCTCCAGCCCAGAGTCTTGTCAATGCATACCCTCAAGTATTTTCTATTGCTCAGGTTCGGGGATTTTGCATAAGTCCCCAGGTTCCAGAAATAG
>JBIKWV010000613.1:0-3997 GCA_044356135.1 Elainellaceae cyanobacterium | reverse complement strand
GTCATTTGTCCACTCGCTAGAATTCATGCGGGCGCGACGCAACTGCGTCGCGCCCGCTTGAATTCTCGCGAACGATTGCGCTGGCCATCGACAACGATTTTCAGTTATCGTTTATTGTTAGAAAGTAATCCTGTGTCCATTTACAGCTTTTAAGGAGAGTGGCTAGCATGACCCAGGTGGTCTTAGGCGAAAACGAGGGAATTGAGTCCGCACTGCGACGATTTAAGCGGCAGGTTTCCAAAGCAGGCATCTTGGCAGATGTAAAGAGCCATCGTCACTTTGAAACTCCGCTCGAAAAGCGCAAGCGTAAGGCAATTATGGCCCGCCGCAAGCGTCGTTTTCGCTAAATTCCCATGAGCTTGGCTCCCACCCGGTTTGCTATTTCCTTTTATTTCAGCAGGATTGCTGGCAGTTGCGGTCAGGTAGTGGCCTGAGCCTTCTCCTGATAGTCCATTCAGAAATCGCTAGGATAGAGACATCAAGATTGACCTGCTTTGGGGCAATTACCTTTTAGGGAACTGCGAAGCAAGTGCAATCTGAACAGGGGGGTCAAGTATCAGTTACCTTGTCTCCGAGCCTGGTTGAAACAGGCTCTTTTTTATATCTGGTTTGGCCTGATGGCATTCCTGCTTCATCTGTGACAGAGTTCGGCGTCATGCGCCATGTAAACTGATTTGGTTTTTCATGAGCAATACCCGGCCATTCCTCGACGGTCAACCTGGATTAGCGCATGAACTGGAGGAGACGCTATCGAGCTTCCAGGACATTCAGGCTGAATTGAACTATCGGCAAGCCCAGGACGTACTGCGTGAACTGGTAGATCGGGTTGATTTGTCCTCACGGGAGCAGGCGGGCTTGCAGGTAGAGATCGACAGCCTGCGATCGCTCCTCCACAAACTCGACACCCTCACTGTACAGATTGCTGTCTTTGGCATGGTAGGCCGGGGAAAGTCCTCCCTGCTGAATGCACTGCTGGGGCAGACGGTCTTCCAGACGGGAGCGGTGCATGGGGTAACTCAGGATGTTCAAACGGTGCAGTGGAGCGTGCGGCGGGAGGCGATCGCAGGGTTTGGAGATACCCCCGGCGAACAAAGCAATCACGCGATTCTACGGGCATCGCTACCCGGTTTAGGCACCTCCCAGGTCGAACTGATCGACACTCCCGGGATTGATGAAGTCGATGGGGAGCACCGGGAACGATTGGCGCGTCAGGTGGCGCAACAGGCCGACCTCATTCTATTCGTTGTTTCGGGAGACATTACCCGCGTCGAGTTTGAGTCATTATCTCAACTGCGGCAGGCCAGCAAGCCGATCCTGCTGGTATTCAACAAAGTAGACCAGTACCCTGACGCCGACCGACTGGCCATCTATCAAAAAATTCGGGATGAGCGGGTACGGGAGCTACTTTCCCCCGATGAGATCGTGATGGCTGCTGCCTCACCCCTGATGGCTCAGGCGGTGCGTCGCCCCGATGGTTCTCTCAGTGTGCGGCGGCTGGCGGGTGCCCCCCAGGTGGATGACCTGAAGCTGAAGATTCTGGAGGTGTTGCATCGGGAAGGAAAGGCGCTGGTGGCGCTGAACACGATGTTGTATGCCGGAAATCTGAACGAGCGACTGGTGCAGCGCAAGATGGCGATTCGCGATCGCGCTGCCAATCAGGTGATCTGGAACGGTGTGATGACGAAAGCGGTGGCGATTGCCCTCAATCCCCTCACCGTCCTGGATCTCCTCAGTGGTGCCGTGATCGATATCGCCCTGATCATTACCCTCTCGAAGCTCTATGGAATTGCCATGACCCAGCAGGGAGCGCTGGATCTGCTGCGCAAAATTGCCCTCAGTCTGGGTGGGGTAACCGCGACGGAACTGGTGGCGACGCTGGGTCTCGGTTCGCTCAAAAGCTTACTGGGTCTGTCGGCACCTGCAACTGCGGGTGTGTCGCTGGCTCCCTACGCAGCGGTGGCACTGGCTCAGGGGAGTGTGGCAGGCGTCTCGACCTATGCGATCGGGCAGGTGACCAAGACCTATCTGGCAAATGGTGCCTCCTGGGGGCCGAATGGCCCAAAGGCAGTGGTCAATCAGATTCTGGAATCGCTGGATGAGGAATCGATTTTGAGTCGAGTCAGGGAAGAGCTGAAGCAAAAATTGCAGCCGGAAGAATTAGACGGAATGCAAGACAGGAGTCGGTAATTTAAGGTGGGCAGGACAGGCTACGGAGATAGGACTGAATACAGAATGGAAGAAAAATTAAGAACGACCGATCGGCTGGAACTGCGGCGGGGGAATACCAGACGCCAACCTCCTCGGAGACCAGGATGGGAGAAAATCTTTGGTGGGCAGGGTAGTTTGCAGTCGGTGCTGGGAAATCTACCCCTTGCTTCCAATGGACGGATCACATCAAAGAAACGAAGGAAAAGCCGGGTGACGCATCAGGTATTTGAGCAGACGATCCAGATTAAGGCCAGTGCTACCGCAGTTGAACAGTGCTTTACTGACCTGGAACTGATGCACCGCTGGCTGAATCCTGCCCTCCGCTGCGAACCCATTGGCGAGTGGCATACCGAACTGGGAGCCAAGAGCCGCTTTGTGATTCAGGTGCCGCTGCTGCAACCCTCCCTCACCAGCACGGTGGTAGAGCGAGAACCCGGGCTGGTGGTGTGGGCATTTGAGGGATTCTTTAAGGGGCGCGATCGCTGGGAATGCCAGCCCAATGAGCAGGGCACCACGCTGGTCAACCGCTTTGAGTTTGAGGTTCCGAATCCGCTGGTTCGCTACGGTTTTAATACCTTTGCTGCCACCTGGACTCGGCAGGATATGCAGGCTCAACTGCGGCGACTGAAGCGGGTGGCGGAAGAAGTCTATCAGACGTCGGCCTGATCCTGGCAATTCTTGAAATCCACACCTGAGAACCCGGCGATCGCCCCGGTTGAATCTCCGGATTCCGGCAGTGCATCGTTAGAATAGACTTGAGATCTCCGGCTTCTGCACCGGAGACAAATGGGACGTGCCAGTTTCCCCTAAGTTGTTATAGGCGATTGCTGGCAGTTGTCTCACCACCTTATCAACCTCTTCACAAGGGAAAGAACGTCATGGGACTGTTTGACCGTGTCAGCCGGGTTGTCCGCGCAAACCTCAACGCTGCCGTTAGTTCCGCCGAAGACCCAGAGAAGATTCTGGATCAGGCATTGATTGACATGCAGGAAGACCTGGTGCAGTTGCGGCAGGCGGTGGCCAGTGCGATCGCCAGCCAGAAGCGGATGCAGCAGCAGTACAACCAGGCCCAGGCGGAGGCTAACAACTGGCAGCAGCGGGCACAACTGGCTCTACAAAAGGGTGATGAGAACCTGGCGCGGGAGGCACTGAACCGCCGGAAGGTGCAGACCGAAACGGCCACCGCTCTGAAAACCCAACTGGATCAGCAGTCCGCGACGGTAGATACGCTCAAGCGCAACCTGATCGCTCTGGAAGGCAAGATCTCAGAGGCCAAGACTAAGAAGGACATGCTGAAGGCGCGGGCCAGTGCCGCCAAGGCCAACGAGCAGCTTCAGAATACGGTGGGTCGCCTGGGCACCAGTACCGCGATGGGAGCCTTCGAACGGATGGAGGAGAAGGTGCTACAAATGGAGGCTCGTTCTCAGGCGGCAGCCGAACTGTCTGGCTCGACGCTGGAGGAACAGTTCCGTCAGCTTGAGTCGGGAACCGATGTGGATGCCGAACTGGAGGCGATGAAAGCGCAACTGCTGAGTGGAGCAGCTCCGGATCAGGCACAACTGCCAGCATCTCAGCCAGCCACGGCTGCGCCAAAGGATCCTGCTGTTGAGGATGAGCTGGAAGCACTGAAGAAGCAAATTGACCAGCTCTAAGGTTCTGGGCTTTTGGCTAAATTGCGCCGATATTCTGAAACGCTGACACTGTCCTGGACTTTTGACTAAAGCGCGCCGATTTTTCCTGAAACGCTGACGGAGTCAGCGTTTCAGGAAAAATCGGCGCCAAAACTAAA
>JBIKWV010000611.1:0-3999 GCA_044356135.1 Elainellaceae cyanobacterium | reverse complement strand
CGGGTGTCTCACAAAAACAAACCGCTTTTATCACCAACGGAGTCGGGATTAGATAAACACCTGGCTGTTCACCAGAATCGGCGCGACATTCTTCAGCACCGCCAGCAGGTCATTATTGTTGGCAACCACAATGCGGGTATCGGCACCACTGCGAACCACTCTCAGGTCTCTAAACCGGAGGTTGTCGGTCAGGAGGATGCGATCGCCCGCATCAAACCCGCTGATGGTGGCAACGCCATCCCCACGACCCAGAACAAAGCGGTTGTTGCCTCTCCCCACGGTGATCTGATCCCGACCGAGGGAGGTGATGATGTTATCACCAGCGCCCGCATTGATCGTGTTACGACCCCGACCTGCATTAATTCGATCGTTGCCGCTTCCTGTGTTGATCAGATCGTCACCCTCACCCGTAGACACGGTGTTGACGCCTTCGCCTGCGAATACGCGGTTATTGTTGCGCAGCAGGGTAATGCGATCGTTGCCCACCCCAGTTCTCACCTCTGTGCGGCCACCGTTGGCACCATTGCCACTTACAACGTTGTTCCCATCACCCGCCGAGACGAATCCGTTAATCAGGTCAATCTGGTCATTGCCTGCCCCGGTAAAGATGCGGCTGCCTGCACCCGTGGCGATTACCCGGTTGTTGCCTGCCAGGTCAGACACCGTTGTACGATTGCCCCCGGCCACAATCAGATCGTTCCGTACCGTCCCCCGCACCAGCCCCGATCCGGTAATGGCACCGGGCAACACTCCATCCTGTCGGGCGGAAAGGTTTTGGATACGGCGATCGCGGCTCAGGGGTTGGTCGGCCTGGTTAAAGGGCGTCCGGTTGAAGTTGGAGAGCGCGAATTCCGCAAGGGCATCCTGCTCAGAACCATTGTCTGCGAAGGTGGCGCGACCCGTGCGGGTGCCCGTTTGCAGCAGATCACGGCGGTTTGTGGCGGTGGTCAGGGGGTAGCTGTCGCCGCCGTTGGCCAGGAAGTTCAACGTCACCATGCGGAAGGTGCGGTTGGGGTTACCGACCACCCCCCCATTGGCGACGACAATGTCAGTGGGTCTACCCTGGCTATCGGTGAGGGCGATCGTCTGCACGCGGTTCCCGGTGCCTACAGTGGTGCGGGCTGTGCCAGCCTGGTTAAAGCTGAAGGAGAACCCACCGATTTGGGGAAACTGTCCCGGCGTTGCTCCTGGAGCCGTTCCAGCCACTGCGTGTTCCATGATGTCCTTCAACTGGGTGGCGGTGACCGTCACCAGTGATAGGGCATTGTTAAACCGCAGGGAATTTTCAATGTCAAGCTGCGAGATCGCACCTACAGGTTTGTTGGGCGACAGAGGGGTGGGTTGGGGCGGCAGTTCCTGCACCTGGCCTGTCCCGGTTGCCCCCGGTGCTGCCGTTGTGGAGCCAATGCTGTCGCGAATGCCGCCGCCGTTCTTCAGGGAAATGACAACAGAGGGATCGAACTGGCGGGCATAGGTCAGGTTAGCATCCGCTGTCAGATTGCCCAGGTTGGTCTCCTGTGTCCGCACCTCAGCACGATTGCCGTCCAGGAATACGCTGGTTCGACCGAACAGATTATTATCTTTGGTGGCGATTACCCCCCGGATACCGTCTGTAATTGCTACTACCCGTGGGTCTGCGAACTGAGCCGGATTCACATTCGTGCTGCCAAAGAGGGTATCCAGCCCCTGCTGCTCCGTTGAGTAAGCGCCGCTAACGGCGGGATTGAGGTTGCCTGTCTGCACCACTCCGCTGGTGTCAAAGTCCACCACCAGTCGGCCCACATAGCGATAGTTCGCGGGCGTGTTCACCACCAGGACAGGCTGGCCGCTGACAGAAGTCCGGACTGTGGGGTAAGCGCTGACGGCAGTATCGCCCGATCGCAGCGGCGTAGGATTCGTAGCGTTGGCAAACAGCGAGTGGGAGCCTCCCGCCACAATGATGTCCACATCCCGCAAACGGGGAGCCAGCTCATTGGCCTCAATCGTAAACTGCTGCATATGCGCCAGCAGCACAATTTTGTTAATTCCTGCTCCGGTCAACGCATCAACTGTTGTCTGGATCTCAGCGGCAAGCGCAGTGTAGTCGGTAGGATTCCCTGGTCGCACTCCTACGGTGCCCGGTGAGGAGATCGATCGTAGGGTGGGGGTCGTAGCTCCCACGATTCCCACCCGCTCATCATCCCCGTTCCCCGCTACGCCGTCTGGGCCGGGCAGGGTGATCACCGTGCTCTTGGCAAGGCGGCGGCGAATTGTGCTGGCCTCTGCAGTGGTCTGGTTTGGTGACAGTTCCGTTCTCAGGTTTTCATCGGTGGTGAAATCCAGGTTGGTGCTGAGGTAGGGGAAGTTGACACCAGGGCTGCCGCCGCCAGATCGGAGAATATCCCGCACCTGACGGGTGCCCAGGTCAAACTCGTGGTTTCCCAGGGCAGAAGCCTGAATGCCGATGGCGTTGAGAATGCCAACGTCGCCTCGCCCCAGCACGGCAGAACTGGAGGTGCCCAGTCCGCCAACTCCATTCAGTGCAGGGTCACTGGAGGCGTTAAAGAACGGCCCCGGAATGTAATTGTCCCCAGAGGACAGCGTTAGCGTATTGGCCAGAGTAGTGCTGGGAAGACCAAAGGGGCCAGACGTATTCGTTCTCAACTGATTGATGGCAGCCGAAAAGCGAACCGCATCGGAGGTCTGAGGCGAAGTACCCGCTGCGGGAACGCCCCCTTCAAAATCAGATGCGTGCAGAAGTTGAAGAGTGAATGCCATAGGTGACGGTACAGAGGAATAAAGTTCAGTAAATTTACGGCAGGACAAACCCTCCTGGCGTCGCCTTAACCACGCCGAAGTGTTTTGATTAACCCAGCCTTAATCACACTCGCAAACGGCTTGATTGATTGCCGTTTGAACGGTTGGTGCGATCGCAAATTACCATTGATGCCGTATCTCACCTGAGTTATCTAGAACACATCACTGATTTTTTTAAGGGCATTGCTCCTGGACGGCGTCAGAGTGGTTCGTGCTGCTGCCCCAGAATTCGCTGTGCAGAATCGGGCGTGTGGCGTACAGTAGGCGATCGCCAGTAGAGACGCCCTGGCTGTTTGTTGATAGATACCAATTACAGAGCTTTGCAAGCGCGTGTGGTACAAAGTTTCTGTTGAGAGCCGTGCTCAGCGCAGCTCTCAACAAAAACTTTGGTTCTATGCTCAGCGCCGAGCGCTGTAGATGATCTGAGTGCAATCGAAGAGATAGAGCAAGTGGAAATCTATAAAGGCGTTTTATGGTTACACTACCCGCGTCCGTTCAAACGGCTCTGCTTCTTGAACAGGGAGGATTTGATGAGTATCTTCCTCACGGTTTTGAGGAGCGACAGCCTGTCCTGGAAGGCTCTCCACAATTTTGTGTGGGCGCACGCAGTGCGCCCACACAAAAGCAAGGGTTTCAGGCATCGCTATGAGGGGTTTTCACACCAAGTCGTGGAGAGCCTCCTGGAAAGCTACGGAATTGCTATTGAAGATGTTGGTGAGTCTGCGACTGATGAAGGTGATCGCATCATCACAGTTAATGAAACTGAGTATATGATTCGCCCAGACTCAATCAATGCAGCCGGAGTCAATAATCTAATCCGACGGAACTCCATAGCAACAAGATTCTTGATGATCACAAATATGATTGTATCTGAGATAGATTTTGAGAAGAGAGTATATAGCGGTTCTCACTCGGGTGAGGTGCGGGGTGCAGGGGTGAGTCCCCCTTGAGGGGGTCAGGGGGTGTGGGGGCACCGCCCCACACCCCCTCTGTACCCCATAGGAGTGGGAACCGCTATATGTAGATAAGGAACTCGATGAAGATGAATTATATGTTGCATTTCTGCCGTCTCAAATACATGAATTGATCCTGAACCCTGTAAATGAGGAGGATAAACCAAAGTCGGTTGAGTCCTACTTCTCAAGGTGTCTTGAAGCAAGCTCGTAATTATCCGAGCATAGTCGGGGACAGTAGTGGTCTGAG
>JBIKWV010000612.1:0-3999 GCA_044356135.1 Elainellaceae cyanobacterium | reverse complement strand
AATAAAAAGGCAAATTCGAGAACCCAAAGTCTGCCAGACTACGGGTTCTCGGATAGCACTAAGATTGCCTAATGATGCTGATCAAATTCTCCTTGATTGCTTCCAGTTCGTCACCTTGAACATAGGCGCTGCTGTAATGTAAGGGGGAGAGCAGAATTTGCAGCCAATATTGATCACACTCCCGATTAAACTTGGCGATAGCGTCGGTTGGGTCAGAGCTATATGGAAGAAGCAGATCATGAAAGCCCATAAAGGCGAGGTGATAGATCAGCTTCTGGCTGAAAGGTGCAGCAAAATACCCTCCATGTACATCTCGTCCCCGGATAAAATCGTTCAGCAACAATGTGTAATCAAGAACATTCAAGATTTTCTTTTCTTTTCCAATTCCCTTGGCTCGCGTCAGAATTCCAAGAGCTTTGATTTTGCTATTTGATTCCAATATCTTGAAGTTTCTGACAAATTTTATGTATTTCTCATTCTCCTCGAAAAATTTTATGATTGGAGCATCATCGCTTCTCACCGCCTCAAGGTAGTCAGTACAATCAAAGTAAGTGAAGAGATCTGCGATTGTCAGGTGTTGGCTATTGGGGGCGTTTCTTGCTGAGAGATCGGCCAGTGAATCGGATCGACCATCAGACAAATTACTAACAAAAAGAGAGTGAAGGGCGGTCTTAAGCCCCTGAAAATGACCGCTCTTGATGGCAGAGGAATGATTTTTGAGTGTTTCTAAATTAACAATGCCATACCTCGAATGGGCACTTGAAGTTTGATCTGGGGCAATGGTTACATTGCCCAGACGATAGCCACTTTTGCGGGTTCGGGCCGGGAAAGAAAAATAATTGGCAACCGTTGAGGCAAGGCGCAGTGCCAGGTCTCCTTCGCTACTGAACAGGTAAGCTTCATCAAAACGCCGCAGCGAAGAAGCCAGAAAATTAGCTCGATTGCTTTGAATTGTCAATGTTGGAATGTCTGGAGCGACCAGGAGCAACCGTTTCAGACAAAAGGAATGACCAATTGCCGACCGCTTCTTGCTGGCAGTGCCTGAATCAAAAACATCTGACAGAATGCGAATCGCATTTGTGGCGACAAAGCCACCCATACTATGGGCGACAAAGCTAAGATTAACTTTTTCCGGGAGATTCTTCTCCTGTAGCGCTGTATCTAACCGACGAATTAACTCAACCAGATCGGGAACCGCAAAATTATTGGCTCGATAGTTGTCGCGAAAGTAGACAATGGTGCGCAAGAGGACAAGACTGGCAACGACGGACACAACAAAGACAGTTGCAAGAAGTGCTAAAATCGGCAGTAGGTTTGGCCATTTCATGAGTGCTGTCACACCCCAGAAAGCACAAAAGCCAATAGCAAAGAACAACACCATAACCCATAGAACGACGGGGAGTGCTTTTAGCGCAATAGAGATGCTTTCCAGGGAAAAATCTAGCCTTTCCGAAGACCATCGATAGCCGATAAAAACGAGATTATTTTTATTCTTCAGGGGTGGTTCCTGATTCACATACCGAAAAATTCTCTTGTACCATCTCCGGACATTTGTCTGCTCAGTACTATAACCATGGATTGCGATCACCAGTTCAGGGGTTCCATTCTCAGCAGCTTTCACTACATCATCGACGATTGGTTGAATGACTTTAGCGAGATCCTCCTGCCGATTAGGATCTGATGGGCGGATCGGTAACTTTAGCCTGGGTCGGTCTGATACTGGCTGATAATCCTCATCGATTTGATTAGGGTGGTCTTCCCCCCATTTCTTCATAGCAGGGGTCAGATCCACGACTAATCTAGCCTTGCCGTCTTCTACATTGAAGGGAGCCGTGCTGAAGACAAAGTAGCCCGGTGTAGTCTCCTGTGTATAACCAGGAAACCTTTTGAAATCAGGAATCTGATCAATATCGACGGTCGTCACTTCCAAATCGATGGGAGCATACGCCTTTTTTTGGGGTGAGTTTTCCCCTTCTTTCACAAACAGAAACTTCTGGATAATTAATTCGCCGCTCATTATGGGACTCTCTTAAATCTAGTCAGGTTTACATAACAGTCCTCAATCCTGTAGGAGGTGAGACATACGTCTTGACCCAACCTCTCAAAAACTATCCCATGAATTATAGCGGTTCTCACTCGGGTGAGGTGCGGGGTGCAGGGGTGAAACCCCTGCGTGGGGGCACCGCCCCCACACCCCCTCTGTACCCCATAGGAGTGGGAACCGCTATAAATAGAGTCTCCATATCAGAGAACACTTTTTTATAAACCTTGACAGGCTTCAGTGATACTTTGACCCAATGAAATCTGCACTAAGGGGCTTGCCATAAAATAAAATCCCAGTTTTCGCTTGGCGCGGCTTAGCCGCGCCAAGCAAAAACTGGGATTTTATTAAACAGCAGATCCCTAAGGCGTTGTAGATGAACACTAAAAACGAATTTGGCTGAGGTGAACCACACCCATTGACCCATAAACATCGGTGTAAGTAGCCAGACGCGATTAAGCTTAACATCCCAACATCTGTTCCGCCCTTTGACTCTGCTCAGGGTGGAACAGATGTTGGGATTTTGACTTTTTCCACGCCCACTTACGTAATACCAGTCACCCTCTCACAGAATTTTGTAGGCATCTGACTTTCAAGTCGCCCATGATCTGACTTTTTCTGACTTTCTCCGACTGGCAAGACCGATTCCTTTCCCTACGCTAGGAGCAGGTTCAGCAAAGACAGATGCAGAATCCGGTAGCTACAGCGATCGCTCATAATCTTTGCAATTCACGCATCTATTAACAGAAACATCAATAAACGATTCACATTGTATTCATTGGGGAAAACTGATCATGGCAATTATCAATGGCAACAACCTGAATAACGTACTGCGAGGAACCCCCTTCAATGATTTGATTCGAGGTTTTGGCGGTAATGACTTGATCTATGGCAACAATGGTAACGACAAACTCTATGGTGGCGACGGCAGAGATGTTTTGTTTGGCGGCAACGGCAATGACTTGATTGAAGGCAACAAAGGTGACGACATCATGGTCGGCGGTGCGGGCAATGATGTGCTGGAGTGGGACAACGGTGACGGCAGCGATCGCATGAGTGGTGGCACAGGATACGACACGATTGACGTGGATGGTGCGCCAACCCAGGGCGATGTCTTTACCCTGAATGCAAACGGCAATCTGGCAATTTTTCAGCGGACCAACCTCGGCCCTTTTACTCTGACGGTAGACAGCGCTGAAAAGTTTGATATCAGTGGGCTGGGCGGCGACGATCGCCTCACGGTTGGTGACTTAAACGGTACGGGAGTGGGGCTGGTGCAGTTCTCCGGCGGTGCAGGGAATGACACCCTGGACGCCAGCACCTCCAGTACTCGCATCTATGCCTGGGGCAATCAGGGGAACGATACCCTCGTTGGTGGGAGTGCTGTGGACGTTCTCTACGGCGGCAGCGGCAACGATAAGATTGCTGGGGAAAAGGGCAATGACTTCATGTACGGTGAAGCCGGCAACGATGTGCTGGAGTGGGACAACGGTGACGGCAGCGATCGCATGAGCGGTGGCACGGGCTACGACATCATTGATGTAGAAGGCGCTCCCGAACAAGGAGATATTTTCACGCTCCAGGGTAACCGCAATTTGGCCATTTTCCAGCGCACGAACCTGGTGCCATTTACGCTGACCGTGGATACCGCCGAGAAATTTGAGGTCAGTGGCCTGGGCGGTGACGACCAGTTGACTGTGGGCAATTTAGAGCGCACGGGAGTTCAGCGAGTTCAGTTCTCCGGGGGCGAGGGGAGCGATCGCTTTGACGCCAGCGCCACAAGGACGCCAGTGATTGCCTCTGGTGATGCAGGAGACGACACCCTGATTGGCGGCAGCGGAAATGACGTTCTGGCGGGGGGTGATGGTCGGGATACGCTCACGGGTGGTGGTGGCAGCGATCAGTTCCTGTACAGCGGCAATGTGTTTGCTAACGGCACCCCTGCCCGTAATGCAGCC
>JBIKWV010000610.1:0-4002 GCA_044356135.1 Elainellaceae cyanobacterium | reverse complement strand
TCATGGAATCCATGATGCCCTTCGTTTAAGAAGTGGAGCTGAGGAGAGTCGAACTCCTGTCCGCCCTGGGTATTATTACCTCACTCATTCACAGGTTTAGCTTCTCTGATCCTCGAAGCGGGAACCGTCCATTGTCCCGGACGGTGGGATTCTCTGGTATTAGTCTTAGTCCGTCAACTGACCAGAGGCAGTCTCAGGAAGCATCCGTTGGGGGTTGGTCTTCAGTCCTTAACGGAGTCAAACCGAAGACGCTCGAACCAGTTAGAGGTTGTTAGGCGGCAACTACTGCGCGCTTACGAGCAAAGGGTACGATGTTGTTCGCATGTACACTGTTTGAGCCATTGATTTTCGAGAGTTAGCTCGCTCTCGACCTGAATCACAAGGTAGGGTTCGCCAAAACGTCGAAACCGGTACAGCCCCATGTGTTTTCTCATTCTAGCAAGGACTCCTGGATTTGTGTAAGGTGATGGTGTTGGAGGTGGCCCGTTGCCCCGCTTCTAACAAAACTTAGAGCAACATCGGTAGCGTGAGCATGTTGTGGACCGTCTGGCTGATTTACATCTGTTTTCTGTTTCTGAGCGACGTTCCGCCCGGTGAATCGCTGCTGGACCTACAGCCGCAGACCCTTCAGGAAGCGATCGCCCTCAGCCTCAATTTCTGGTTGGTCCTGCCCGCCCTATTTCCCAAAGTTGCCCCTGTCCTGAACCCCGCTCTGGAAGGATTGTTTAATATCACGGTGACCTGGGGCTTACTCTTCTGGGGATTTCTGGTAGACGGGCGCAGTCAGCGGTTCCCAGCCCTACCTTTTCTAATTGGAACCGCCTTGCTGACGAATGTGTTCTACCTCCCCTGGCTGGCGCTACGCGACTCTGAAGCGCCCATCTCCGCTCCGCAGACTCCGCTTTCGCCATTGGAGCGCCTGACGGAGAGCCGACTTTTCCCGATTACCCTCACGGGAGTCGTACTGGCCTCCGTTGTGTGGGCGCTGGTGGCACGTCCAGAATTTGGCGGTTGGGGCGATCGCTGGCAGTCTTTGGGTGCGCTGGTGTGGAGCGATCGCCTCGTGTATTCTTTTGTTCTCGATCTGGGTGTGTTCTGGATCTTCCAATCGTGGATGGTTGCTGACGATATGCAGCGACGCGACTGGAAAGACCCATCGGCGCTGTGGATCGCACGATTGATTCCATTCCTGGGATTAGTGATTTACTTCCTGCGGCGTCCCAGTTTGCCCGTCAAAGACCTACCCTTTGATTCGCACCACCTCTGACCTGAGATTCATGCTGGAACTTTCTCTACATGGGAGTTTATTAAAGACTTCCATAGAAAAGATAGGAGAGAAATAATGCCAGATGAAACTTTTAATACAACGCTGCCAGAGATTGATCCGACAGAGATCGAAGACGGACGGACAGTGATGGCGAGTCATCACAATTCTTTTTTAGAGAAAGTAATGACGCAGGCGGGGCTTGCGGATATTTATGACGCGAGAGATGTCACGGAAGTCGTGTTTCGCACCATGCGCGACATGATGACCAATGAAGCAGTAGAAAACGTTGCGGACGAACTGCACACTCCCCTGGTGGAGAACAACGATGACAAAACGCTCTATGCCGCAACGCCTCTGGCAACGGAAGTGGAAGACCTGTGGGAAGACACCAACCCCATCGTTCATTTCCTCAGCCACGTTCGTCCCCCGCTGAAAATCCGCGACACCACATTTCTGTTCCGCGTCAAGCAGGAGGCGGGACTGCCTGCAACCGTTTCACCAGAATTGGCTACGAAGGCCGTGTTCTCGGCAACGAAAGATGAGCTGTCGCCGGAGCGCATTCAGGAGGTAGCGGAGTTTCTGCCGGGAACCGTTCGGCAACTCTGGGAAGAAGCGTAGCGCCTTATGCTAATCATCGGGGAACTGCCAGCAGGCGATCGCCTCAACATCCCGACTGCCGCACAGACATTTCTCCGGTTGAGAACTGACCCACTCCCGATCGCATTTTCGACAGTGACACAGAATATTCCTGTAATTTGCCAGTTCAAGCGATCGCTGCCATTGTTCCATCTGATTGGGCGTGAATTGAGACGGATTTTCAGACATTTTGCAAATTCGGTATCAGCGACGGTGTGGGCAATCCAACGATTCTACTGTTTTCATCTGATCGATACTATTGATTCTGCTCTTTACGTCGTGTACCAAAAGGTAGAGAATGATGACCAACATGTAACACAGCCCCAAAAATCTATCCAAAGAGGGTTGTACGACTCGGTCAAGCTCTACTCCACTCACATGACATATCTTTTGGATCAGACCCAGGAATGGGAACAGCGTCGAGACGAAGCAAATCGCTACTATCGGCAGGGACACTTTAGAGAATTTCTTGAACTTTCGCTGCAAAATCTGACTTTAGCAAAAGCAGCAGGCGATCGCTTGAAAGAGGGCTTTTCGCTCAACGACGCGGGGCTGGGCTACCTTAACTGCTGGCAACCCTACCACGCACTGGAGGCATTCTACCAGGCGCTGTCGATCGCCCAACATTTCGAGAACCGCACCGCCACCGCCAATACCCTCAGCAACCTCGGCTCCACCTACAGCCGTATGGGCCAATTCTCTCAGGCGCTGAAGTATTTTGAGCAGGCGATCGACCTGTTCCGCGAACTGGAAGACGGTCAGGGGGAAGTCTCTGCCCTCAACGATGTCGCTCTGATTTACACCAAACTGGGTGAACCCAAGCGATCGCTGCTGCTCCAGCACCAGATTCTGGCCCGCCGCCGCCTGCTCAAAGATTTTGCTGGGGAAGCCACCACCCTCAACGGTATCGGCTTTGCCTACAGCGCCCTGGGTCAGTTTGAACAGGCGCTCGGTTTCTTCCAGGAGGCACTGCCTATCCAGCGTGCCGTCAAAAATATTGCGGGAGAAGCGACGACGCTGAACAACATCGCCGCCACCTACTGCGACCTGGGCCAACCCAAGCAAGCCCTGCTGATCTACCATCAGGTGCTGCTCACCCGGCGATCGCTCCAGGATCGCGCCGGAGAAGCCACCACCCTGCACAATATGGGTTCGACCTACACGGGTCTGAACGACGGACGGCAGGCGCTGAAGTACTACAAGAAGGCGATCGCGATTTATCAAGAATTGGGCGATCGGTTGGGAGAAATTTCGACGCTGTTGAATATGGGCAGCGTTTACACTTCTATGAACCGAAAAGTTCGCGCCATGTCATGCTATCGCAATGCGAAAAAGCTAACCGAGTTGATCGAACATCAACCGCTGCTGGAGAAGGTTCAGCAGTGCATGGATAAGCTGTAGAGCGGGGAGATCCCCCTAAATCCCCCTTAAAAAGGGGGACTTCCGAGCCGTGTGCCTATCGGTCAAGGGCTTTCGTTCCAGTTCCCCCCTTTTTAAGGGGGGCCAGGGGGATAAGCTGTAGAGCGGGGAGATCCCCCTAAATCCCCCTTAAAAAGGGGGACTTCCGAGCCGTGTGCCTATCGGTAAAGGGCTTTCGTTCCAGTTCCCCCCTTTTTAAGGGGGGCCAGGGGGGATCAAACCAGCACTGAAAGCGATCGCCCTAATTCCAGACCCCGGAGATTATGAAACCTCCGAGGTCTATTTGCATTCCTTACCGCGTCACCACCGCCATAAATTTCCCATTCGCAAACGGAGCAGGAATGATGGGGCTGAAGTAAACGCGATCGCGCACAAACCCTATCACCGTCATCTCGTTCATGATGTGGGTGACCTGCTCACGGGTGCCGATGATCCAGATCTGCGATTTTTCGTCAGGTGAAAGTTGCAGCAGTTCGTTGAACTCTGTAGACATGATATTGGCCTCACTAATGGTGTGGTTTGCAAGGAAAGGCTTAAGGCGTGGTTTCCTAACCACGTGAACCATTAGCGAGGGCTGATTGATAAAATCAATCCATCCTGCGCCTTTTGGCTGGATCAAAAGGTCAGGTCAGTCGTCTGGGCAGTGCTGCGAACACTCCCAGGCGGCGTCCTCACCTTAA
>JBIKWV010000609.1:0-4003 GCA_044356135.1 Elainellaceae cyanobacterium | reverse complement strand
TGCCCAATGACCCACTAGTCGTCCACCAAAGAAACTTTGCCTGGTTAGTGTGGCGCGCGAAGCGCGCGCCACACTAACCAGGCAAAGTTTCTCAACGCCATCGCAGAGGGCATTTCGCGGCATTGTGGAAGAAATAGTCAAAAGTCCAGTACTGACGGGCTATTTCTTAATTTTCTTTATTCTCTTTCGCTGATTATGCGGAATCCTTCAGAATGAACGTGTAGTCTACCGTGCCAGGAGATCTATCCTTCTGGATCTGCACGAGTTGCCTTCGGCGATCGCCATCGAATAGCAATGAATCAGGATTGGGGTGCTTAGAAGACCAACCATCGCCGCATTACTCCTCACACCGTCCTAATTCCTTTCCTTGAAGGAGGAGACTTCTATGCAAGACCAGCATACCCACGACTACTCTTCCCAGCCGGAGCAGATCCCTCTTGAACGGCGTTCTCGGCGCTTCCCGGCAGGCGTCATGGCAGGACTCGCCGCTGTTGCCCTCACCGCAGGCGGTGCGACCGCGTGGTGGACGGCACAACGCCTGATGAATCCCACCGCCCCTGCGCCGAACACGACCACCGTCACCCCGAATTCCACGGTTCAGAACCCTGACACCAGCGGCACCACCGCCCAGGAACCCACCCGTCCCGTTGCAGAACAGACGGTACAGGTCTATTTCTTGAAGGATACGGGTACCACGCTGGAACTGGTTCCTGCCAACGTTTCAGTCTCCAGCGATCAGCCGACGGAGGCCCTCAAAGGGGCGTTTGCTGAACTGCTGAAGGGCACCACAAACGGAACTGCCACTTCCACCATTCCGACAGGAACGCGCCTGCTAAACCTGGACGTGAAGGACAGCGGAGTCTACGTTGATCTCTCCAGTGAATTCACCAGCGGCGGCGGTAGCACCTCCATGACTGGACGACTGGCCCAGGTGATCTACACCGCCAGTACGCTCAACCCCAACGCTCCCGTTTTCATCTCCGTCGAGGGTAGACCACTGGAAACGCTGGGGGGCGAAGGTCTGATCATCGACCAGCCGATGACTCGTGCTAAGTTTGACCAGGAGTTTACGCTGTAGCCCTGTGAAGATTCGAGTCCAGCCGTTCACCGTTCACAAACGATTTCCACTTACGATCAGTCGCGGCACCAGTAGCGAGTCCACCAACCTGTGGCTGATTCTGGAACAGGACGGGATTGAGGGCTGGGGCGAAGCGTCTCCGTTTTCCGTCGGAGAACTGCCGCAGACGACAGAGGCGATTGCGAACGCGCTGAAGGCGATCGCCCCCCAACTCGAACCCTTCACCCCATTTGACCAGCAGGCAATCGCCCCCCTGATCGCTCCCCTCCCCTCCGCTGCTCGCGCTGCCCTCGACCTGGCACTCCACGACTGGGTCGGCAAACGGCTGGATCTACCCGTATGGAAACTGTGGGGTCTCGATCGCCATCGCATCGTCCCCACCTCCATTACCATCGGTATCAACACGCCGGAAGCCGCCCAGAATCGCCTGCTCAAGTGGCTGGAGATCGCTCCCTTTCAGGCGGTGAAAGTAAAGCTGGGAAGTCCTGCTGGCCTGGAGGCCGATCGCGCCATGATGCAGGCGGTTCTGGAGGTGACGCCAGCGGGCGCGAAGGTGAGCGTAGATGCCAACGGTGGCTGGGATCTGGAGGGGGCGATCGCCATGAGCCGCTGGCTGGCCAACCGGGGGGTGACCTATCTGGAACAGCCCCTGCCCAGAGGTCAGGAACAGGATTTGACCGTGCTATACGAGCGATCGCCCCTGCCACTCTTTGTCGATGAGAGTTGCTTTGACAGTCGGGACATTCCCAGGCTGGCCGATCGCGTCCACGGCATCAATATCAAGCTAATGAAATCCGGCGGCCTGAGTGAAGCCTTGAGCATGGTGCATACCGCTCAGGCGTGTGGGTTGCAGATCATGTTTGGCTGCTATTCAGATAGTGCGATCGCCAACACTGCCGCTGCACAACTGGCTCCCTTCGCCACCCACCTGGATCTAGATAGTCATTTGAATCTGGCGGATGACCCATTTAAGGGAGCCGTTCTGGAGAATGGGTGCCTGGTGCCGACGGATCAGCCGGGGCTGGGCTTGTCTCGCAGCTAATCTCTATCACTTGTGGGGTGGGCATCTTGCCCGCCCAGAACACCGGACAGGCAAGATGCCTGTCCCACAATTTGATCAAAGGAGGGGCAGTGCTAAGCACCGCCCCTTCTTTGATTACTAGATAAAATCCTCCTGCGTCAGGTTTGCCGCACTGAAGTTGCGCAGCGTCATCACGGTACTGCTGCCAACCCGCAGCAGCGTATCGGCTCCCTGCTGGCGAATCGACAGTTGACCAAAGGTGAGTCCACCAATGAGCTGGATGCGATCGACCGTATCCGTAAAATCGGTCACCGTATCCAATTCTCGAAACGCTTTGCGACCCAGTTGCACAATGTCTGCGCCTGCTCCAGTGACCAGCGTATTACTGCCTGCGCCGCCATTCAGGCGATCGTTGCCGCCGCCCGCTGTCAGGAAGTCATTGCCGGCTTCCCCAAATAGCGAATCATTTCCTTCGCCAGCGATCAGAACATCATTTCCCAGTCCACCAAACAACAGATCGTTGCCGTTGCCGCCCTGGATCTGGTCTGCTCCCCCCTGACCAAACAGGCGATCGTCCCCATTCAAGCCAAACAGGCGATCGTTACCATCCAGTCCGGCGATCACGTCATTGTTGGCGGTGCCAGATAGGGTATCGTTTCCGGCTGTGGCAAACACAGGAGCGGTAATCCGGAATGTGTCCTGGATCGTCTGCCCCAGTAGATTGGTAGCTCGGATGGTGATGTCTGCAATTCTGGAGGCGGCTGGACGGTAGTTCAACACCAACTGATTATTGATAATTCGGGCGGTTACCAGATTCGGATTGGTGTTTCTCACCACTGAGAAGGTCAATTCACTCAACCGTGAGAGACTGATGCTGCGGTAGCGCACAAAGTTCTCATCCCCTGTGATCCTGGGAGTCTGGGGATTGCTGACAATGAGCGGAATGTCGGTGAAGGCCCCCTGATTGAAGAAAGGCGAACCATTGAATCGGGGGGTATTGGCGATCGCATCAACGGGCGCTAAATCAGCAGCCGTCCGAACCTGCCCAAATACGGTGAAGCCCCCATTCTGGTTGTTCAGGTTGGCGGAGTTGTCACCCAGGTTAAAGAACCACTGACTGGTGGCACTATTCGGGTTATCCCCCAACTTTGCCATGGCAATCGTCCCCCGCAGGTTCGACCGACCGAGGCTGAATTCATTTTGCACGGGCGGATTTGTGGGAATGGTGCCGATCGCAGCTCCAGGGTTACTCAGCGTCTGGGCCAGACCATTGGCGGTGAATCCACCCCCCTGAACCACAAATCCTGGAATCAGGCGATGGATGATGGAATCGGTGTAGGCACCAGCAGTCACGTACTGTGCAAAGTTCTGAACCGTTTGCGGTGCCCCTGCCCCCGGCTGGTCGAACAGCACGACATTGGTCACGCCGCCCCCCAGGGTGGCGTTGTATAGCTCAAAGCGAGCCACGAGTCCCGTTGTGCGGGGGTCGTCAAAATGATTCAACAGATTGAAGCCAGTGGATTGGGCACCTCTAATCGACAGGTCAGGGAGGGATCTTACCGTAATGGTCATAGGTCAGTTGCTCATCTATAAATGGGACAACGATATCCCAGGCGAAAACCTGTGGGAGACGCAAAAATTTGCTGCACACTTCGCGGTGGAGCGGCAGTGGGGCTAGGGTTTAAGATGCCCAAAGTTGGATGTTTTGCCAGCAGGGGGACGCAGACTTTGGGGGGAGTGATGAGTCGAAACCTGAACGCAGATGGGTGGTGGGTGGAAGATGGCTCTTTGATTAGGACTAGTGGGTCATTTGCTTTGCTCATCGCCATACCTCTGTGGGGTGGGCGTCCCGCCCGCCCAGACGGGCAAGCTGCCAGGAATGGCGATACCCATGCCAAATGACC
>JBIKWV010000023.1:0-13778 GCA_044356135.1 Elainellaceae cyanobacterium | reverse complement strand
GGAAAATGTCAAAAAACAATTAGAATCCCGCGTCCTTATGAAGGTATGACCATTCAGGGAATTCGTGGACTGACCGCTGCCCAAACAAAAATGCTCAGGTTGTTAGGCGCGATCGGGATAGACGACCTGCCTGATGGTGGAACGGCTGCACAGCGGCAGGTTGCCTAGTTGCCTAATCCAACTCACGCCCCAATTGTTTGATTTGCTCCAGTAAATGCAGCAAATGCCCCTCCTGCGTCCGGGGATTCAGCAGCGTCAACTTCAGAAAGACCCTATCCTCGATCGCCGTTTGAGCGATCACGGCCTGTCCCTGATGCAGCAATCGCAGCCGAATTTGACGATTGATTTCATTGGCCTGATGGACCGCTCGACCGGGCAGATACCGGAACACAACAGCATTGATCTCCGGCGTCGCAGCCAGTTCCAGAGCGGGGTCGGCATCAATGTGAGTCGCGATCGCCCCCGCCAGATCTATCGTTGCCTCCAGCATTGAGCCAAACGTTTGACGACCCAGCGTTTGCAGAGAAACGTAGAGCTTTAGCGCATCGAAGCGGCGAGTCGTCTGGAGCGATTTGGTCACCAGATCGGGGATACCCAGTTCATCGTTGCTCTCTGGATTGAGGTAGTCTGCGTGGAGCTTGAGCAAATCGAAATGAGCGCGATTTTTGACGAGAAAGGCACCGCAGCTAATGGGCTGGTAGAACAGCTTGTGAAAATCAATGGTGATTGAATCTGCTGCTTCAATGCCCTGGAGTTTGTGACGGTGGCGATCGCTCATCATCAAAGCACCTCCCACCGCCGTATCAACGTGCATCCACAGGTCATACTCCGCCGCACAGGTGGCCAGTTCCGGCAGCGCGTCAATGCTGCCAAAATCTGTGGTGCCTGCCGTTGCCACCAGGGCAATCGGAATCAGGTCGGCCTGCTTTAATTCCGCCAGTGTGTGGACTACGTCTGTCGCCTGCATCCGGTACTGGGCGTCTGGCTCAACGGTGACCACCGCCTGATGCCCTAACCCCAGTAGGGCTGCGGACTGCTGCACCGTAAAATGCGACACCGCAGAGCACACAATCCGGAACCGATGCGCCTCTGGCGGAAGTCCCTGCTGCTGAATATTCCAGTTCAGGGCCTTTTGGGCGTAGGCATCCCGCGCCAGCAGTAGCCCCATAAAGTTGGACTGGGTGCCCCCGCTGGTGAAGGTTCCATCGGCAATCGCCCCATACCCAAAAAGCTGACAGAGCCAGTCGATGACCTTCTGTTCCAGCACCGTTGCTGCCGGACTCTGGTCCCACGAGTCCATCGACTGATTCGTTGCGCTGATCAGCGCCTCCGCTGCCAGCGCTGGAATCAACGGTGGGCAGTGCAGATGGGCGATACAGGTGGGATGGGTGACGCTGACGGAGTGACGCACGATTGCTTCCCCGACCCGCTGTAGCACTGCCTCCAGCGATTGAGACTGGGGTGGACAGACGACATCCTCGGCCAGGAGGTCGGCCAGTTGCAGAGGCGACCAACCGCTGTAGGGCTGTGCCTGGTCAGCCATCCAGTTAGTAAGAATCTGGGTAGCGGCGGCGATCGCCTCCTGATACACAGTCAGGCTTTGGGGAGTATCGCTCAGGAACAACCCATCGAATGGGGTAGTTGGAGAGGGGTGTGCCAAGGGATGGTTTCCTGCGCTATGCCCGAAATTTCTCAGTAATCCGGCGCATTGCTTCCACCACGTTCTCGCGGCTGTTAAACGCCGAGATGCGGAAGTAGCCTTCACCCGCTGCGCCAAACCCCGAACCGGGGGTTCCCACCACATTGCAGGTGTGCAGCAGCTTATCGAAGAAATCCCAGCTCGACAGGCCATTGGGCGTTTTCACCCAGACGTAGGGCGCGTTGGTGCCGCCGTAAACCTGGATTCCCGCAGCAGTAAGCTGTTCCCGAATGATCCGAGCGTTCTCCATGTAGAAGCTGATGAGCGCCTTCGTCTGTGCCTTACCCTCAGGAGAATACACCGCCTCAGCGCCCCGCTGCACGATATACGATACCCCGTTGAACTTGGTAGACTGACGGCGGTTCCACAGCTTCCAGAGTTCTACATCGGAGCCATCCGCCGCTTTTCCGGTCAGGGTCTTGGGAACAACGGTGAAAGCGCAGCGGGTTCCGGTGAAGCCAGCATTTTTGGAGAAGGAGCGAAATTCGATCGCACAGTCCCGCGCACCTTCAATTTCATAAATGGAGTGGGGCAGGCTGGGGTCAGTGATGAAGGCTTCGTAGGCCGCATCAAAGAAAATGATAGAGCCGTTGGCGCGGGCGTAGTTGACCCAGGCTTGCAGGTGCTCCCTGGTGGCGGTGGCTCCGGTGGGGTTATTGGGGAAACAGAGGTAGATCAGGTCTACTTTCTGGGTGGGAATTTGGGCGGTGAAGTTGTTTTCAGCGGTGATCGGCAGGTAAACCAGGCCACCGTATTCGCCCTTTTCGTTCACTTCACCCGTGTGTCCCGCCATGACGTTGGTGTCTACATACACGGGATACACCGGGTCGGTCACGGCAATGCTGTTGTCGTTGCCAAAGATATCCAGAATATTTCCACAGTCGCACTTGGAGCCGTCAGAAACAAAGATTTCGTCGGCACTGACCTCACACCCCCGCGCCTGGAAGTCGTTGGTGGCGATCGCCTCCCTCAACCAGGCGTATCCCTGTTCCGGCCCATACCCCTTGAAGCCCGCGCGATCGCCCATATCCTCCACAGCTTTGATCATGGCGGTACGACAGGCTTCCGGCAGGGGCTCCGTCACATCCCCAATGCCCAACCGGATGATTTTCGCGTCAGGATTGGCCTCAGCAAAGGCGTTCACCCGCCGCGCAATCTCCGGAAACAGGTAGCCAGCCTTCAGCTTCAGGTAGTTGTCATTAATCGTTGCCATGATGGGTTACTTGCAATCTTTGCTTGAGACACTTTTAGCAGTGTAATGCGATCGTTGACTCTGTGGGGGAGTCTCCTGGGACTGGGCGATGATAGAAGCTTGAGTGTTCACAGAAAATTTCTGCAAGGTGGAGGCTACAGCAGAGTCATTTAAGAAGAGAAAGCGCTCTAAAGAAGCAAAGAACCCTGAGTAAACTGGTCAGGCTCCTTTAACGTTGCATCTTTCTTGCTGCTTACCTCAGATGCCCACTCAAGTTTATCTCCTCTAAAATCAGGGTAGAGATTGGCCAGTTTTGGAATGCTATCCAAAGCAGCTTCGTAATAGTGTCGATCAATTTCAATTCCAACAGAATGATAGCCAATTGCTTCAGCCGCAGCGATCGTTGATCCAGAACCCATGAAAGGATCTAGGAGAAGTCCCTGACCAAGTGGTAGCAAGGATCGAACAATAATCCGCATGAATTGCTGCGGCTTTAAGCAAGGATGATCAGAAATGTCTGTCTCGTTAGCAGGTGTCCGAGAACTTGGTATTGCTTCAGGCAAAGGTTTATCGATCGATAGACGGCGTAGCCCCCCAGTTTTCCATTGACGCAGATTTTCAGCGACCGTTCGCTCACTAATTGGTTTACGAAATAACATCCAGGGTTCATAGGCACTCCGAGGGGTAACGCATACCTCTGGGAAGTCTTTTTCCGCGCCTTTTGGCCTATCTCCTCCCCGAAAACTGGTATACAGTCGTAAAAGGGCAGGACGAACCTCATAACCAGCCGCTGCCATTCCATTTTGCACTAGGTGTTGAAGCATGGGATGTCCAGCTATACAAACATGAGCACCTGGGACCAAAGCAGGATGTAAAACTTTCCCAAATTCAGAAATATAATCAAAAAGACTTTGCTTTTGCTGCTCAGTCAGGACAGTAAAACGTGGTAACGGATCTCTGGGATGACCACCAATAGAGGGAGGAATTCTCCAGATACCTCCCTTATTGCCAGTTCGCAGCTTTGAGACCTCTTTTTCAGAAAACTCGACCAGCCCATACGGCGGATCTGTACATACCGCATGGATTGAATGAGGTGCACAGGCACGAAGCCAATCTCGGCAATCTTGATGGAATGTCTGATAGTTAGCCATGAAATAGAGGCTTTTGCCTTAAGGCGAAATGATTGGGGCAGGAAAGTGAGAACTTTCTTACCTTAGCCGCAAAGCCTAAAAACAGTTTCAACTATAGTTGAAAGACTGTCAAGCAGGCTTCAACTATAGTTGAAGCCTATGACAGAAAGACAAATCGCTCAAAAACTCATTGGACGATACATCAGGCAATTGCGGGAGCAGAGGGGGATGACTCTTGAAGAACTCGCATCAGAAGCCGGAATCTCCTATCAGTACTTGTCAGGCATTGAGACTGGGAAGGAAAATTTTACTGTCTCTGTTCTTGAAGCTATCGCAGGGGCTTTACAATTTCCAGTAAAATCCATTGTTTCTTTAGCTTATGAAGCAATAGATGCAATCGAAGTCCCTAAAGCAAATCCTGAATACTTTCGCGCCAGTGTTCCGTTACCAAATGGTCTTGAAATCGGGCACTTAGAGGCTGCTATGAATCAGGCTCAAGCAATGTTTCACAGAATCAACCGCAATCTGATGTCTGAAGTCGGTAAACCTATTCAGGCATTTATTCAAAGCAATAATTTCAGTGGGCTGGTTTCTAATATTTTTGCTGATGCATTGAATGATCAGTCACTTTATAAGCACAACCACCATCAAAGGTATCCAGATTTAATCAATCAGTCCGCTAACAATGGAAAAGGTGAGGGTTTGGAGGTCAAGGCGACCGTTAACGTGACCAAAGGGGGTGAAAGCCACAATGGCCACAGTGGTTGGCATACTATTGTGTGTTACGAAATCAACGAACAGTGGGACATTGACTTTACGTTAGTTATGTTTGCTGACCTAAACGGCCACCAAACCGCCGAACCAGACTGGGAGTACGTGAAAAGTACAGTCAATGTAGAAACTGGCAGTCAACGAACTGAAACTTATATCACTAACCTGTTTGGCAAAACAAAACTTCGTGACGGTTCAGTATATCTTGATCCTACAAAGGTTAATTACCGTCGTTGGCGTCAAGCTAGAAGGGGCAGCGAACCTGCTCCCTCCTGGTCTATTTTTTCCTAAACAGGCTTCCCCCTTGAAATAGTTTCCAACAAAGTACTGCAACAAAACGGTTACTGGAGGTTAGTGAGAACTCTATTCTCAACACACCACAAAGCCACAGAGAGCACCAAGTTTCTACTCCGCGTCCTCTGCGCCTCTGCGGTGCCCCAAACGGATTAAGGATTCTCCCGCAAGAATCCCTCAATCTGCCGCAGATCATCCTCACTCAGACGAAACTGCATCGCCCCAATAATTCCTTCCACCTGTTTCCCACTGCGACCCCCCACGATCGCCCCAGTCACCGCCGGATTGCGCAACGTCCAGGCGATCGCCACCTCTCCGGGCGATCGGCCCTGCTGCTGACCCATCTGCTTCAGCAGTTCTACCAGCTTCAGGTTGCGCGACAGTCGGGGTTCGTTAAATTCGGGGCTGCGCTTGCGCCAATCATCGTCCGCCATTTTAGCAACACGATCTGGTGTCATCGCTCCGGTCAACAAACCCGACTGCATGGGCGAGTAGACAATCACGCCAATGTTGTTCTCCAGACAGTAGGGCAAAATTTCTCGCTCAACGTCGGGTTTGATCAGGGAGTAGGGCGGTTGCAGGGAGGTAATGGGGGCAATTGCCTGGGCGCGGCGCATCTGCTCTACGTTGAAGTTCGACACGCCGATGTAGCGCACCTTTCCCTCTTCTTTGAACTTTGCCAGGGTACTCCACCCTTCCTCAATCTCCTCTGCCGGATTAGGCCAGTGAATTTGATACAGATCAATCGTGTCTACCTGGAGTCGGCGCAGGCTGGCCTCAACTTCCCGTCGCAGGGAATCTGCTTTAAGCGAATGGCCTACTTCGCGGCTCTCGTTCCAGACCAGTGAGCATTTGGTGAATACGTAGGGCTTGTCTGAGCGCTCCTTCAGCACTCGCCCCACAATTTCCTCCGAGTGCCCCAGACCATAAACCGCAGCCGTATCAATCCAGTTCATGCCCAGATCCAGCGCCCGGTGAATCGCCGCGATCGAGTCCTGATCCTCCTGATGGCCCCAGCCAAACTCCCAGTTGCTGCCCCCGATGGCCCAGGCTCCATAGCCGATGGGCGTGATCCGAAGGTCAGAATTGCCCAAAGGCTGTGTCTGAATTGCGTTTTGTTCCTGTACTGGCATAGCGAACTCTCCATTATTGAATCAAAAATTAGTTTTAGAACCCTTGCTGCACAAGGGTTCTAAACTAAAGAACAACTAAAGAACAACCAGTCTAATACCGGAACACCGCTGCCAGAGGCGCATCATCCGGCACCTCACCGGGCTGTACAGCATAAACCTTGCCGCCATTCTTTAATGTATGAACTGCGGCAAAGTCTAACAGGTCTTCATCGCCTGGTTCCTGTTCCTCATGCAGATCGACCCGACTGCTGCCTTCGTCAAACAGGCCCCACTGCTGGATACCAACGGGAACAAACAGCGTATCGACCCGATGGAAATAGGCGGCAGGGACGATTTCGTTCAGATCGGTGGTGATCTTGTCGGTATCGGAAAGTTCGTGATAGTGCGCGATCGCCCGCTCCCGTTCCTGCGCAAAGTGGGAATGCACGATCTCCCACACCTGCTGGTGCAGTTGATCGACGGTCATGTCCTCACCGCTGCCTGTGATTCCCTGCTCTGCCAGAATCGGGTGAGAATTGGCTTCGCGGTAGAGCGGCAACAGGTAATCCACGCCCGCCAGCACCAGCGGCGCTTTAGCGTTGGTCAGCTTCTCGCGAACGGCGTCGTTGATACGGTAGAAATACTGCCGGATATCGTTGTTGACATTCTTCTCTTCACCACCGCCATGACGGAAGAACATGCCCATGTCCTGACGGGAACTGCCTGCTCCGGAGTTGGGCACTCTGGCATCGCGCCAGGTCTTGTCGAGCTTGTCGAGCTGAAGAATCTCCTCCATGCCCTGAGGGATGTCAGAGGTATCGATTTCCTGGATGCTGAAGCGATCGCCCTCAAACAAGCGAATCTTGTGCTGACTCAGCGCCAGAACGTAGAACTGACCGTCGCCTGTAAGCAACTGGAGCAGGGGTTTGAGATGAAAGCGATCGGTCACCACCACCAGTTCTGGCAGCTCAATGGGAAGGCGATAGTAGCGGAAGGTACTTCCAGAGACAAAAATTGCTAACCCGTGGTCCTGGTGCTGCCAGAAGTCCTCTTCATCCAGATCCATCGCTGGTTGCAGTAGCCTGCTGGCCTCCTGGTGCTCCAGACCACCCTCAACCAGCAGCACTTCCGCCTGCCGAATCAGGTTTTTGAACCGAATTGGGTTTTGCTGCACTTCGGAACTTTTCCATAGGGTCGGCATATAGATAGACACACAGGCCCCATCGCTTACCGCTGCCAGCGAAGTCATTTCTTCCAAAGAAATTGCCGTCATTGCTTACGCCTCCTTTTCCTTCATCCCAAACGCCTGCCGAATGCTCGCCTTCATCACACCCGGCAATATTCCAAACATTGTCTTGAACAGCTTTGCAGAACCCACCGTGACATTCGAGCGCCGATGTTTTACCGCGTCATAGATCGCATTCGCTACATCTTCTGGTTTTTCAATCACCGGAAGCTGAATCGATTTCTCAACCATCTCGCGGCGATCGCGGGCCGTTTCCTCCGAATTTCCCCGAATCACCGCCCGTTCTAACACCTGACTTTTGATAAAGCTGGGATAGATTCCACATACCTGAATCCCCTTCGGCTCCAGTTCTGCCTGAAGCGACTGGGAAAGTCCGGTGACCGCATACTTGCTGGTGGTGTAGGGCACCTGATAGGGAATCGGCGTGATGCCGCCAATCGAGCTGACGTTGACGATCATGCCCTGCTTGCGCTGAAGAAAATGGGGCAGCATCGCGCGAATCAGGTGAATATAGCCCCAGACATTGGTGTCAATAATAGTGTGCCAGTCCTCCAGGGATGCGGATTCCACAGAACCGAGAAACCAGACCCCGGCGTTATTCACCAGTACGTCAATTTCCCCAAAGTGATCGATCGCCCTCTGAACCAGTATCTCCACCTGTGCCGGATCTCGAACATCGGTGGGCACCGTCAATGCGTCTCGACCGAGCGATCGCACCTCATTTGCCGCTGCCTCCAGGCGATCGGCATGACGAGCCGCCATGACAATGTTGTATCCATGCTTTGCAAACTTCAGCGCTGTGGCCTTACCAATGCCCTCAGACGCCCCGGTAATCAATACAGTATCAGCCATGTGTTTTATGAATTCTAGATTGGCGCAAATTCGAGCAGTGCTCTCTCAGGAGCATTACCCCATTACACTTGCGCCGTCCTGAGTCTTCATCCAACTCCCGACTGAAGATTATTACCCCGACAATATTAAAGAATACAAACGATTGGAGCGTTTAACAGACACACTTGCTCCGTTTTCACCCCGCCGTTCGGCTGTGCTCACGTCGAAGCCCACGCATGAATGGCGGGCTACTTCAGAAAGTCCTCTAAAGAGGACTGGGAGAGCCTTTCAGTCCATTTCAATGGACTTCACCCGATAGCCCGCAATTCCATTTGCGGGCGATTGCTGGCAAGAGGGACAGATTGAGTACTCATGTGTTTTATTCAATTGCCGGAGTAATACGAATGAGGGGAGCCTTGCCATGCTCCCTCGGCCTACTGCACCACTCGTCCCATATAGTCGCCCCAGAGCTGCGCCGCCTGACCACTGCTCCCAGACGTTGGCGAATTATCATCATTGCCAAACCATACCCCCGTCACCAGCCCTCGACTGGGGATATAGCCCACAAACCAGAGGTCCCGGTTATCGTTGTTGGTGCCCGTCTTCCCGACCTCCCCCAGACCGATCGCCGCTGCTCGTCCTGTCCCCCCTTGCACCACACCCCGCATCAGGGTTGTCATCGTATCGGCGATATCGGGAGACAGCACCGCCTGATTCGCCTGACGGTCTTGAGCGCTGTCGTAGATCACCCGACAGGTCTGAAGATTATTGGGGTCGGTGCAGTCGCTGCTATCCAGAATGCGGCGGATGGTATGAGGCGGATTGCGCACCCCCCGGTTGGCAAATACTGCGTAGGCGCTCGTTAGCTCTAGCAGATTCACCTCACTCTGGCCCAATACCAGACCGGGATTGGGGTTTAGCGGATCTGTAATGCCCATTTTCTGCGCCGTCTGGATCACCCGGTCTAACCCCGCTTCCTGACCGACACGCAGGGCGATTGCGTTCTCTGATAGGGCCAGTCCGTCGTACATGTCCAGACTCCCGGCACCAGAGCGCTCACATCCGCGAAAGGATTGTCCCTGCCAGTCCAGCGGGCTGCACGAGAACTGCGTGGTGGGCGAAATTCCCTGCTCCAGTGCAGCAGCATAGGCAAACACCTTGAAGGTAGAACCGGGCTGCCGTAGGGCTTGACTGGCCCGGTTAAACTGGCTCTGCTGATAGTCCACACCACCCACCAGCGCCAGCACGGCACCATCGCTGGCATCTATCGTCACCAGCGCGCCTTGAGAGAAGCCAGCGGCGGCTCCCTGGGTCTCGATTGCCGCCTTCAGACTGGCCTCCGCCTGCCGCTGCATCTCCGGGTTGAGGTTACTTTCAACGATGAAATTTCCTTCCTGCGCCAACTGGCTCCCCAGTAGCTTTTCTAGCTCAGAAAAAACCTGCGCATAGTAGTAGGGGGCGATCGCACTCTGCAACTGCTTCACTGCTTCAGGGTTAATGTCAATGCGCGATCGCCTTGCCCGTTCACCCTCCTCGACGCTGACCTTGCCCTGGGCCACCATGCGATTAATGACGCGATCGCGAAACTGCACCGCTGTCTCGTAGTCTCGCACCGGGTTGAAGGTATTGGGAGCAGGAAGAATTCCCACCAGAGTGGCGGCCTCTGAGAGGGTCAGGTCTTTGGCTGATTTACCAAAATAGAAGCGAGCCGCATCCTCAAAGCCATAGTTGCCGCTACCCAGATACACCCGGTTCAGGTAGGTCAGCATCAGGTCATCTTTGCTATAGAAAGTCTCCAGTTTCAGTGCCACGACTGCCTCCCGCAACTTGCGTCCGGCGGAGTCCTGGGTGCCCACGAAGTCTCGAAACAGGTTGCGGGCAAGCTGCTGGGTCAGGGTGCTGCCGCCCTCGCGGATCTCGCCCCCCCGCAGGTTGGTGAACAGGGCGCGGGCAATCCCCAGTGGGTCAACCCCCAGGTGCCAGTAGTAGCGGCTGTCTTCGGAAGCGATCACGGCATCGGGCAGGTAGCGAGAGAACTCCGACAGACTTTTGGCCTCGACGTGGGTACGGTTTTGCACCGGGTTGAGGGGTGTCACGCCGTCACGAGCATAGACCACTACTGGCCCCTGGACCGATTGAGGTAGGGGAATCACGTTGAACCGCTGCCACTGAATTCCCACCCAAACAGCGGCGATTGCAGTCAGTCCGGTAAACCCATACAGCCCATACCTCGCTGTTTTCACATACCAGGGCGGTGGGTCCTGAAACTCAATTTTGACCACCGAGGCCAGTTCTGGTGGCCCCAGAGTAAAACTATCTCCGTCCCTCAGCGGCAGTTTGGTCAGCCGCCTGCGCCCTCGATAGATGCCGTTGGTGGAGCCTTCATCTTTCATCACGAAGGCTGTTTTACCTCGACGACTGTCCCGCGTCAGGGACAGGTGAACCTGGCTGACCACCGGATTCCGAACCACAATGTCGCAGGACTTGGAACTGCGTCCCAGCAGGTAGCGATCGCCCAGCAGTGGATATTCCTCAACGGCAGCTGCGTCGGCGTCCTGTACCCGCAGTTTGGCCACTCTGGCCCTGGGGTTGATTTTCAGCTTCGAAAAATTGACTTTACCGCCAACGCGCTGCACCACCTGGGTCACACGACCGAGGAGGGTGTTAGGAGCGGCAGGTGGCTGGGGTGGCTTTTGAGGAGAGTTCATGCGCAGAGCGAACAGCACAACACTGAAGAAACACAGTCGGCGGCAGCAATTCCGCAAAACCGACCAGATTTTGCAGCAAATCTTGATCTCAATCGGCGTCAGCAGGTCTACTGCCCCTCTGTTAGCTCATTGTACTCATTCGAGCTGACTGCGCCATCGTCTATTGGACACGGGATCCCAGAAGCGGGCGTATACCGTGATTCACGCAAGTTCGACGTACAAAATAATACATTGATAATCGCGGAATTGCTGAATCATCTGTGTCCCATAGTTATCTTTGACAGGCGTAAATCCAGATGATAGAAGTTCTTTTCAAAGTGTTGGGGAACCAGAAAAAGCGGGCACTCTTTGTATACTGAGAAACTATTCAAACTGCTACTCCACCTGAAACCGCTCATGACCAATAAGAGGGTTGCGATGCTAAGCCCAGAAAACAAAACGCTGAACCGCTCTGGTGATACTTCTCATTTGAACCCAGAGCAACAACGGCTGAAGATGCTGGCGACCCTGGGGTTGCTGGAGGCAGAAAGCGTGACTGTATTCGAAGAGGCAACGCAAATTGCCGCTCACTTTCTGGATGCCACCATCTGTGTCCTGGGACTGGTGGATCGTGAGCGGGAATGGTTTAAGTCGGCAGTGGGCCTTTCCCGTTTGGGGTTAATGAACGACCTGGCAGTGACCCGGCAACTCCCCCGCCCCGATTCGATGGCGGCATGGGTGGTTGACACCCGGCAGGTATTGACGGTAAGTGACCTGCGTCAACATCCCGACTACACTCACCATTTGCTATCACAGCGCTATGGAATTTCTGCCTACCTCGGCGTTCCCCTGCTCACTTCTAGTGGCCACTGCATTGGCGCACTGTCTGTGATGGAGTTGATGCCACGCACCTTTACCGCGAAAGAAATCGAAAGCCTGGAGCTGATCGCCCGCTGGTGTATGAGTGAATTTGAGCGCAATCATGCGCAGAAACAGGGCAACCAGCGTCAGCGTGAAAATGGCCCAGCTTCTCCCCTGGCCGGATCGGTCAAAGTGAACCTGATCGCTCAAATGACACAGGAGTTGAGAACGCCGCTGACCTCAATCATGGGGATGGCGAGTGTGCTGATGCGGGAGATTTATGGCCCGCTCACCGATAAGCAGAAGGAATACATGGATATCGTTCACCATAGTGGACAGTATTTGCTGACGCTGGTCAACGAAATCCTGGAACTGGGGGCGCTGGACGACAGCAGTCTCAGTCTCAATCTGGCTCCCGTGGATATTGAAATGCTGAGTCAGCAGGCCATGAGTACCTTGATGGAAGCAGCTCAGCGTCGATCGCAGCAGTTCCGCTTAACCATTGAACCGGGTCCCCGGATCTGGCTTTTAGACAAAGACAAGGTGCGCCAGATGCTCTACCATCTGATGTTTGGCATTATTCAGGCGTCTAGCACCGACAGCACGATTCGGCTTCACATCTCGCGCAAACAGACCCGCTTGAGTATCACCCTGTGGACATCTCACCCCTGGCTGGGGGAAGGATTACCCCAGATGGATGTTCTGGCAGAAGAGAACCTGGATGAATTTGAGGCGGAGGCATCGTTTGGTGTCACGTCAGGTGCCAGTCGTGCTACTGAGTTCATGGATGCGGAAGATTGGCAGGGAGCGGACGCGTCAGACCCCAAATCGGTATCCGGGCCTGCGGGCGATCGCCCTGCTAAATTGAGTGCTTCCCGGCAGAGTTTAGGGCTGGCGCTGAGCCGTCAACTGGCAGAGATGCACGGTGGCAGCATCACCATTCAGGGGTCTGTAGAGGCAGGGTACCGCTACGTGATCAGTCTGCCCCAGTTGCCAGATACGGAAACTGCCGGAACAATGTAAAAAACTATGGGTTTCCCCTTGATCATTTCCGGCAATTCGTTATGATTTATAAACGAGCAGGCATCGCTCTAACTCAGTCAGTTTTTGCCTACTGGCTGGTCTAGTCTGCACTAAGGAGCTTTCTGGCGAATGGACTACATCGAGAAGGTACTGGAAAAGCTAAGGGATTGGGCACAGAAGCTCATCGAAGCCCTCCTGGGTCCAGAAGCCCAGCCAGAGCCAGAGCCGATTCCGGTTCCCGTACACGACCGTGATCGCCGCCGATAGTCTGGACGGCATTACTGTGACCCAACCTATCCTTTTGGTTCTGCACGGGCCAAACTTGAATCTCCTCGGCAAACGGGAGCCAGGGGTTTACGGAGCAACGACGTTGAGTCAGATTAATGATTTGCTTCAGCGAGAGGCTGACGCCCTTGGGTTCGAGTTGAAAATTTTACAATCGAACCATGAAGGTGTCCTGGTTGATGCCATCCACGATGCAATGAGCCGATGCCAGGGAATTTTAATTAATCCTGGAGCCTATACCCATACGAGTGTTGCCCTTCGAGATGCGATCGCCGCTGTTGATCTGCCCACCGTAGAAGTTCATCTCAGCAATATCCATCGCCGCGAAGCGTTCCGTCACCATTCCTACATTGCTCCGGTTGCTGTTGGACAGATCAGTGGTTTTGGAGCCTATAGCTACATCCTGGGTCTGCAAGCACTGGCTCAGCATCTTCAAAATAGCTGAGCCAATTTTCCTCGTCACCAATCTCCCCTCGTCACCAGGCTCTGCCTGGTGATGCTCCTTGGAGGCTCTGCCCTCCTTCTGATAACAGGAGGCAGAGCCTCCAGAGAGCATTACTGGCTGGAAGCCAGTAACGGAAAGAAATAAGGGATCTGCTGTTTAATAAAATCCCAGGTTTCGCTTGGCGCGGCGAAGCCGCGCCAAG
>JBIKWV010000607.1:0-4011 GCA_044356135.1 Elainellaceae cyanobacterium | reverse complement strand
TACAAAGGTTCCGCCTCAACGTAGCGTCCCATCGATCGATACAAGCCTGCCAAATTGTTCAGACTCGTCGCCGTTGAGGGATGGTCTGGCCCAAAGCGCTTCTCAGTCATCTTCAGACAGGCTTGCCACCAGTTGAGCGCTTCTGCCCAAAGGCTTTGATTCTGATAAAACCTGGCTAAGCCGATAAATACCCAATCTGGGTCATCTTCGTCCCCGATTAATGAGTTTAGAGACAGGGCAACGACTTCCATATGAGGAATGTTTACCTTGATCTGCTCCAGCCGTTTCAAAGGAATGGTCTGCGGGATTTGCTTCGCAACGGTTGTCAAAGCAGTGGCAACATTTTTCTGAAGAGAAGGGGTTACTTCTGCCAATTCATTTGCCAGCTTCTGCTGAAGAAACTCCTTCACCAGTTGGTGCAGTTGGTAATTGCCATCACTGATTTGGGCAAGGCTACGGTAGACCAGAATGCTGTCTAATGTCTCCTCCAGGGTTTCTTCATCCCAGTCGGGTAGGGCCAGGGTGATGAGTTCCGTAGGGATGGGAGCCAGGGCAAAGATGCTCAGGAGAACCGCGAGGGTTTTAGCGGGTGCGGTCAAATCCTGCCAGCTCAGCTCGAAGGCCGCCTGGAGATCGAGCTGGTAAGCCATTTCTGAAGTCACCTGGGTGAAGGCTTTGGCCTGTAGGCGCTTCTCCTCCAGCCGCTGTTGCAGGGTTACCAGTTGCAGGTTGGGGTGGGCGGCAAGGTAGCGCCCGATCAGTTCGATGCCTAGTGGCAAACGCCCGACCCACTTACAGAGTGCTTCCGCATCCTTGAGTGCAGCGTTAATCCGCTCTGCATCATCCACCAGACTCCTCAACAGTTCCACGGCATCCGATAGCGGAAGCACCCCCAGATCCAGGCGGTTGACGGGTTTGCCCAGTTGTAGTCGGGTCGTCATCAACACGCGAAACGAGGGATCGCCGGGAAGATAATTCCGGATCTGGCCGTAGTCGGTGACATCATCCAGCAACAGCAGCCGCTCACCGGGAAACCGCTGCTGCCAGCAGGCATACACCCACTGCACCCGCTGTTTCTCATCTTTGATCTGGTCAGGAATCTGCCACCCCTGAAATGTTGCGACCTCCTGCACCTGTAGCGCCAGACTCGTCTCCCGCACTTTGAAATACCAGCGGCCACCGGGATAAGCGTCCTTGTGCTGCCGCAGATACTGCTGTGACAGCGCCGTCTTGCCAATGCCGCCCATGCCCGCAGCAGCGACAATAGCCACCTGCTGCACACCCGACCCATTTCCCTGGAGTTTTTCGTGGAGCTGGCGCAGCTCATCCTGCCGCCCGACGAAATCGGTGGCGATCAGGTTTTCGAGGCCGTAGTCTGGGGTGCTTGCCTTTGGCGGTTCCCGTCCCGCCGAGTCCAGTCAAGTCTGGTTGTAGTTGATCGTGATTGGGCTATCTTTTGCCTGAATGGTTGGCGCACTGGGGTTGTTGACCTGTAGCCCCTGCCCTCCGAAAACCTGCTGGATGTTCTCAGCCGTCACCGACTCCATCTGCACGATCACCTGATGGATTTCCTGGACGAAAGGCTTCACTTCTCTGGTCAGCTCTGCATCGGGAGCCAGCGCTTTATCGAGATAGGCTTTCAGCGTTTTGGTTTCCGCTTCTGAACCCTGGCCTACTTTTTCGACCAGGTGTTCCACATCGGGCTTGCCCTTAAAGCAGCGCTGCCACACCAGATTGCCCAGTTTTTGAATGGCTTCGGTGGCGCGGGTGACGACCACCTCACCCAGTTTGCTGCCTGCACCTTCATAAAATTTGTCGAGGACGATTTTGGCGATGGCGGTGGCGGCGGCGATCGACAGGGGTTCCAGCATAGGGGGATGGAGAGAATGGGGGGAATTACCTACATTTGTAGTCTTTTCATTGGGGATGTCAAGACCATTCAGCGGCCACCTGACGATGGGCGATCGCCCTCCAAATTTCGCCACCTGTAGGGGGCAACGGTCGTTGACCCAATTTCCCAGGTAATAAACCATTGAACCGGGCGATCGAACGAACCGGAGCGATCGAACGTGTCGCCCCTGCGGTTGCGGTTGCGGTTGGGGCCATTTGCTGGGGGCGATCGCCGCAAACAGGCTCCCTGTCGCCCTACTGCCGCCCATGCCTCCGTGAAAACCTGGGGTTGACTCTCTAACATGAACCTGCCCCCTCAGTAAATACAATGTGACAAATATCACACGTATAAATGATCGAGATCGTGATGCTTTTTGTTCTCTCCGGGCATACTAAAGGAGACTCAACTCTAGCCGAGTCATCAACAGGGAACACACGACTCACCGACAACCTCCTTCCTGGAGGATGTCGGTTTTTTTACAGTGGAGTTACCAAATTTTACGGTCACCGCATTGCACCCATCGTGTTCTTCCACGACAGCTCCTTGCAGAGAATCCGGAGCGCCCGCTGGTCAGCCTCCTGGAACAGGTTGCTCTCGATCAGTTCCTGCAAAACCTGCTGGGTCAGTTGAGACGCGAAGCTGCCGCCGCACTTCAGCAGGTGGCTGTAATAGCAGAACTGGGGTTTGCCTTCTTCATTCAGGTGAAAACGGTAGATTTCCTCTGGGGTCATGGTGCTGACCGTGGTGTTCACCGGAACGACCACTCTGGGAATTCCGTGCATCCCGGCGTCTCCCTCCATGCGTCCGACCAGAACGACACCTAATAATGTGCGTGTCTCGTTAATCAAATCGGGAGTAAACAGGGGGTCGGGTTCGCTGGAGAGGCGCGGCCCATTGCTCATGAACTGGGGATTTTGCAAGAGGGAGTTGTAAATCAGCCCTACCGCCCAGTGACGACCCCCCGGTTCCTCCAGTTTGACGAAGCTACCAAATCCGTAATCATCGGCTTCGGGGGGTTGGATGACATCCATGCTGTCATCGACCTGCACCACATAGTCACAGTGAGAGTTGGATTTAACAACTTTGCCGAGACGCATATCGCAGTCCTATTTGATTGGTGAAGGCTGAGGGGCGCAACCCACCCCACCTTTTAGCAACCATTTCAGATCGCAATAGAAGGAGGAGAGGGACACACAAAAATTCCTCTGCCTTTGAGCAAATTCTGACTTCAGAAGGCAAGAGGATTGAGAAAATGCTTGAGAAGGAAGGGTCTGCCGTGGTTAATGCTGGGAGATCCCCCCTGACCCCCCTTAAAAAGGGGGGGAAGTAGCTTCAAAGTCCCCCGTAATTCCCCCTCAAGGGGGCAGAAGGTGTGAGGGGGATTGAGGGAAGTCAAAAAGTTCACCCGCTACGACATCGCCTGAATAATGTAGTCGAAGTAGGGCGTTGCTTCAGCCGCATCTTCGTCGCTGAGCAACGACAGGGAAGCACGCTTCAGACAGCGGATGGCTTCCACCATGCCGGGGACGGGAACACCCAGGGAGTTGTACATTTCCCGGACACCCACCAGGCCGATGGATTCGATGGGTTGCTTATCGCCCGCCAGCACGCCGTAGGTGATCAGACGCAGGTACCAGCCATAGTCACGCAGGCAGAGGGCACGCTGCTTGTCTCCATAGGCATTGCCACCGGGGGAAATAAAGTCGGGGCGCTTCTGCCAGAGCTGCTTGCTGGCTTCCTGAACAATTTTCTTCTCGTTATCTGCCAGGGTTGCAGCGATGCGCAGGCGCTGGTCGCCCGTTTGAAAGAATTCTGTAATACTTTTCAGCTCTCCGCTGCTGGGGTAGCGAAGCTCTTCATCGGCATTGAGAATGACTTGGCTAACGACACTCATAGTAATGGCGGTGGTTTGAGCGGGTTTTTAAGTTATCGATTGTATTGTAATGAGTTGGGGGGACGAAAGGAAAGGGCTTCTTTGAGCCGAGAACGTTACAAAGAAATAAGCTGTGCCTCCCTTTCTGGAGAAACACAGCGCGCTCAAGGAGATACATAACTGTCGATGTCTTCGGGAGTAGGAATCGTTAGATCAGACTACTCACTGTTTGTAGACTCTGCACCAC
>JBIKWV010001096.1:0-4013 GCA_044356135.1 Elainellaceae cyanobacterium | reverse complement strand
CCTACTTACTTTAGCTATTGAATGTAGGACTGTGTGTGGGCGCGAAGTGCACCCGCACACAGTCCTATATTCTCATTTTTGTACCCTACAGCAATCCTATTTGATTTGTCAGGGGGTGTAGGGGTTAGCCTCCTGCATAGGGAACACTTTCCCCACACCCTGATTCTTATCACCAATTCAGGATTGCTATAAAATATTGCGGAAGCAATAGCTGTGCGATCGCCCCCTATTCCTGGCCAGGAATAGGGGGCGATCGCTGAATTCCACGAACAGAGTTTCGACACAACTGACCTTTCTCTAGCGAGTTGAGACTGGTACCGTTACTAACGGCAGTATGGGACAAATTTGGAAGTTTCCATTCAACTGACATCCCCAGCAAGTGGAAGCGCACTTGGGCTAATCTCCATTTAACTGATTTTCCCAGCAAGTGGGGACTTTGCGCTGTTCCTAAACGGTTAACGCTAGCACATCAGTTTTCATTCAACTGATGTCCCCAGCAACAATACTTCGGACACTTGTTTAGGGACTTGCCCTCATCCGGCTCCCCTTCTCCCATCAAGGGAGAAGGGGAGCCGGATGAAGTCCCTATCCCAAATGGGGAGAGGGATTTAGTTGAGGGTGAGGGCCAACCTTGACGGTGGAATGCGGGGTTGAGGCACTTCTACAAAAACTCTCCGGACTATTGCAGCAAGTGGGGATACCGAGTTCGAGTGGTACGAAGTTACCCCTGAGAGCTGTTTCCATTCAACTAGTTTCCCCAGCAAGTGGGGACTCAGCAGACCTCTAGTCGCAATACTTCCAAGAGGAATGCTGCTGTTTCCACTCAACCATTTGATCACCGGAGTAATAAGTAGTAGGTAGGCACAATTAAGATTGAAACCCCAAAAGCTGCTCTGCCCGCACAGCGGGCGGAACAGCTTTTGGGGTTTAGACTTTTTCCACACCCCCTTACTTAAGGTCTCCGGCAAGTGGGGACATCTCAACTGTACCCGACTCAATCCGCATCTCCTCCAGTGTCCATTCAACTAATGTCCCTAGCGAGTAGGGACAAGCCACTAACTCAAAGCAAGCGATAGCTAATGCGGGGTTTTCCATTCAACTGATATCCCCAGCAAGTTGGGGACTGGATAGACAAGATCCAACAGTTGATTAAGGATCTGGTGTTTCCACTCAACTGATGTCCCCACCAAGTGGGGAGCCGAAAACCGAAAACAAGGAGATACCTCATGTCCAAGAGTTTCCATTCAACTAATATTCCCAGCAAGTAGGGACAACATGAAAATCTATATCACCGAAAACAGCAAAGTATTAAGTTTCTATTCAACTAATATCCCCAGCAAGTTGGGACATTAAAAAAACTTCAGATCTCACAGATGAGATCTTCTCTGTTTCCATTCAACTATTTTCTCCAGCGAGTGGGGACAAAAGGGGCTAACCTCCGTCCAAAAATTCACTAATAATTATTTAACATGGGCATCACTATTTTAGGAAGAGCAAGTTATTCCAATCCCTTAAAATTAGCACTATGCTAATGGAGATTTTCCAGGCAAGTGGCTCACCAACCTGGCCGCCTTGCTCTTGTCTTATGGAGGTGCAGACTCAACTTTGTACAACACCAATCATCAAAGTTCTTATTTACACTTTATCCAACACCTCTCTACGCATCAGAGAAAAGCTTGATGCTCGCAGTTGATTGCCTCCTCCCATCACCCACACCAAAATTGCTCCTGCAATTAAATACACCTATCCTACTATCTACCTATTTTACTAGGCAGACCGGAGAAGACTGAGATCTAACCGACCATCAACGCCTTACTCCGCTTCCCCAACAAGTGTATGGAGTTGTCGTTCAGAGAAAAACCCGCAGAGTGCGATGTTTCCTATATCATAAAGCTAATAAGACCGATACACAATCCATCAGGACAAACGCTGCTCTCTTCATACACAATCATTAAAGCACGATCTCAAGAATTGGCTGTTTACGCATTAAAACGCTGCCGATTAGAAGACAAATATCCGTGCAACACTGAAGCAAGAGCGCTCCCATTCATCCAAGAAAACTACGATAACCAAGCAGTGAGATTCATCTAGCTGTTGGCTCAATTCTCGTCCACCGTTACAGTGGTTCCCCGCCTCCTCGCATTTGAGGGGAGGGGGCTGAGAACTACTCTGATTGGGCTTAAACCCCAGCCCTTTCAAGGTGCTTTTTCATCTTTTTTAGATTTCGCTTGACTCAGCAATCGAGCGGTAGAGACGTGAGGTTTGTCTTTTTGCCGTTCGGGTTTGGGGACTTTCTTCTTCTCCCCCCTGGGGTGAGAGCGGAATTTCGACAATTCCATCTGTGCGGCTAGCTGCTGGAGGAATTGAACGGTCGTGTCTACCTCAAGTTGGGCAAACGGCTGCCATTGCACTGGCGGAATGGCAATCATCATGCCCTCATAAACATGGCGCACTTCATCCGCTAGATAATAAGAGCCTATTCGAAAACCTCTAGATTTGTGAGATCCTTATCATGGTTGTGTTTGACCCTCTAGAGACCGATGAGCTTCACAGACGTTCACCCTAACTTTCGACTGCCCGATCAGGTGTGGGAACGCTTAAAAACAGTGATCCCGCCCGAACCTCCCAAGCCGAAAGGAGGCCGACCGAGAATGGATGATCGCAAAGCGTTAGATGCCATTTTCTATGTGCTGCGGACAGGCTGCCATTGGCAAGCACTACCTCGGAGTTTAGGAGCCTCCAGTACTGTCCATGATCGCTATCAATTGTGGATCGAGCAAGGAGTGTTTGAGCGGATGTGGGAAGTGGGGTTAGAGCAGTATGCCGTAGAGGTCGGAATCGAGTGGGAATGGATGGCGATGGACGGGGCAATGGTGAAGGCCCCGTTGGGGGGGGATTAACTGGAGCCAATCCCACTGATAGAGGCAAGTCTGGCACCAAAAGGAGTGTGCTGACCGATGGCAACGGTGTACCCATTGGCATTGCGATTGAGGGGGCAAATCGACATGATATGAAAATGACAGAGGCAACGCTAGAATCACAACGAATCGTCGCATCAGACACAGAAGCTACCGCTGTCCGTAACCTGTGTTTAGACAAAGGTTATGACTATGAAGAAGTGCGAGAGATTTTGAAAGCTTGGGGATACGTGGGGCACATTCCACCCCGCGATGAGCGAGAGCGAATTATTCATGATATTCCGAACTATCGAGCGAGAAGGTGGGTGGTGGAGCGGACCCATTCTTGGATGAATCGATTTCGACGATTGTTGATCCGTTGGGAGAAGAAACCGGAGAACTATCTGGCGATGATCCATCTAGCATGTGCCTGCATTGTGGTGAGGGCAATTCAGGTTTTCGGATAGGCTCTTAGTAGCTTAAGCTTTACTTTAGGAATTAGCTCTTAATTCAGCATTCTTCAATATATCCGTGACAACTTCAACAATATTGGGATAAAAGTACTTCGCAATTTCAGTAAATTTGCCACTGGCGATCGTTCCACCCCAGCAATGGAGCAGATGTACATCCTCTCGACCTTCAAGAACGAAAGAGCTGAGGGAGATGACATCACTCTGATTATCCAATAGCAGAGGCTGATTTTTTGGCCAATCGTCCAGGCCATCCAGTGAGTACAAGCCGGAGTCAATGGGAGAAATGTTGTAACTCCTTGGCAGCTTTGTCACAGAAATCTGGGTCTGGTGAATGGCTCTCGCCAATGCCATCTGATCCTGTTTCTGAAATTTTTTCCACTCATCGTGCCATTCTTGAAATAAGAGCTGAGTCTTTGGAGTGCCTCGCCAGAGTATCACTCCACTATTGAAATGAGACAGATCGCGTGAGAGGGTTCGCAGTGTATATTTTTTTTCCTCTACATCGACGTGATCGCACAGGCTAACGAGCGGAAGACGATCCAGGGCAGCTATTCAAAATAAGTTGAACATATTTTTACTGTTTGTTCTCGCAATATTTCCCGTTACAGTCGCATTTGACTGGCAAGCCCTGGAACTGCGGCTA
>JBIKWV010000606.1:0-4014 GCA_044356135.1 Elainellaceae cyanobacterium | reverse complement strand
AGTTCTGCTGTATTCATTGGATTCATAGAGATACCTCACTTGCGGACTCTGGCTGCTACCAGTGGCAGCAACCAAGCTTGTTACTTGATCCAGACGGTTTTGATATTCACAAACTCGTGGATGCCCTCCCTGCCTAACTCACGTCCATAGCCCGATCGCTTAATTCCACCAAAGGGTAGACGCGGGTCCGATTTCACCATGCCGTTGATAAACACCGAGCCGGCTTCAATCTCCTGGACAAAGCGATCGCACTCCTCCGGCACCGCTGTCCAGGCACTGGCCCCCAGACCAAACGGCGAATCATTGGCCAGTCGAATCGCAGCGTCGGTATCCGGCACCCGAAAGACCATCGCGACGGGACCAAAGATTTCTTCCTGGGCGATCGCCGAATCTATCGGCAGATCCACCACAATCGTCGGCGGGTAGAAGTTACCATTCTTCAGCGCCGGGTCAGAACGAGTGGGCAGCGTCTCCACGTTGCCGCCGATCAGCACCTTGCCGCCCGCCTCCCGGCATAGCTGCACCTGATGCACAATATCGTGCAGAATGGCAGGGGTAGCCAGCGGCCCCACCTGAGTTTCCGGCAGCAGCGGGTCGCCAACTTTGAGGGCGGCGTATTTCTCCACCAGTTTTGTCAGGAATTGATCTGAAATCGATTCCTGCACAATAAATCGCTTGGCCGCAATGCAGGACTGACCGCTATTGATCATGCGAGCGGCAACAGCAGTCGAAACGGCGGTCTCCAGATCCGCGCTCTCCATGACGATAAAGGGATCGCTGCCGCCCAGTTCCAGCACCGTTTTTTTAATCTGTTTCCCCGCCAGGGAGGCCAGGGAGGCTCCTGCAGGTTCGCTTCCGGTCAAAGTGCCTGCCTTTACCCGGTCGTCATTAATAATCTGAGCAACTTTCTCCGCACCCACCAGCAGCGTCTGGAATGCGCCTTCGGGGAAACCTGCCCGCAGACAGATTTCTTCGATCGCCAGGGCCGATTGCGGCACGTTTGAGGCGTGCTTCAGCAGACCCACGTTTCCTGCCATCAGCGCCGGGGCCAGGAACCGAAACACCTGCCAGAACGGGAAATTCCAGGGCATCACCGCCAGCACAATGCCCAGCGGCTGGTAGGTGACAAAGCTCTGGCTGGCGTCGGTTTCGATCGGGACAGGCGATAAAAAACTGGCGGCGTTTTCTGCGTAGAAACGGCACACCAGCGCGGATTTTTCAACTTCGGCAATAGAGGGACCCATCGGTTTGCCCATCTCCAGGGTCATTATTTTGGCAAACCGTTCCTTTTCGTCGGTCAAAATCTGGGCGGCTGCGGTAAGCCACTGCGATCGCTGTTCCATCGGCACCCGGCGGTATTGCTCAAACGTGCGCTGGGCCAGGTCGATTTTTTGGGCGATCGCTTCGTCGTTGAGGGGGTCAAAAGTTTGGATTATTTCTCCGGTAGCGGGGTTAATGCTGGCAATCCCCATGACTGCGCTCCTTGTAAATCTTGAGTTCCACCTGATTGTTTGGAAGGGAAAAATCAGGGTGAGAAGGGCCATTTTTACTCTAACGTTGCCGCTAAGGGACTGGCCTTAAGAGAATGGAAAGCCGCGAATCCAGACCGCAAGCGGTTTCACCCCAAAACAGCGCCACCAGTGCGGAGACGTGGTGCGAATTGGAGGATAGACACGCGGCCAGATTCATCGACTCAATTGAAGTCTCTATTTCCAGTGTTCCAAGAATTTCGGGGGACGACCTCACATCTTTGAAAATGTTGACAAATTGTATTGAAGTTACAGCGCTTTGCAGGCACGTGGGGTGCAAGAAGTTTGGTGAGAGCCTCACTCCGCGTAGCTTTCAACAAACTCTTTGGTTTTATCTCAGCGCAAACCCCTAACAGGCGATCGCCCTTTCCATCTTCCTCCCCCTGCGGCTGTCTCTGCCAGTGCGTCTGCTCCGCAGTGGTGCGACGCTATAGCGTCGCGCCTGCCAGAATTTGGGTTTTGGGATAGCCTCTAAATAGGCCGGAGTTTGGTGAAGGTTTTCGTCCAGATTTTCCAATTGATGGCGCGATCGTGATTGTATTCAGTTGTTCACGATCCTGAACTATTGTCGATTTTGACCGCTGTGCTGTTTGTCGTGGTGGGCTTTATCGTATCCAGAAAGAGACCGTTGAGAGTTGAGAAAATTCTCATGGCGCGATCGCCCTTTTTATGGCACATCTCATTCGCATTAGTATCACCAGTATCATTTGATAAACTATCAAAGTATTAAACTTAATCAGAAATAGGGTCTTGTGGTCTGGAAATTGCTTTGGGGGGCGGCTTGATCGCCCCCCAAAGCAATTTCGGATATGCGATCGCTCCCCGTCCCTACCCTATCAATTCTGGAGAAGCATCAGACTGGCGGCGATCGCACCCTGCGGCTCCAGGCCAACTCCTCTGGGATGCCAGGACAAATCCAGCCTGTTCGTAGCAGACTGGACGTATCATCAGCCTTCACCGTTTCTAAAAACAAGTGAAGATGTTGAGAAAAAACTGCGATCGCCGCTTAGCATCAAATTAGTCGCTCTCGAGGATTAGACTCATGGGCCATCCTTCATTGCCTGCCGACGACCTGCCGCCGATGGAAACCTCGTCGGAGGACAGGCTTCTGGTGCGCAAGCTGGAAGACACGGTTGGTAAGCGTTTCTACGAATCCTGCGATGGTGTCACCCAGTCGCTGTTGATGGGCTGTGAGTGGGCGATCGCCATCAAGGCAGACGCCCTCACCCTGATCATCAACTGCCCCGACCAGAACACGAACTGGCGTATTCTCAATAACATTGTGCCGATCGGGGAGAAGCTGGGCCAGTTTTCCCAACAGGCAAAGATTCGCGTCACCCCACCTGCGGGGATCGGCACTCCGTTTGAAGTTCGGGTGGATGAGCTGTCGATTTATCGGGATAGCTAACGAACGGTCTCCATCCAATCCAAACACTGCTGCATCTGCTGTTTCATCGTGCCTCGATCACCATGAAACCTCCGACCGTGACCGGGCAGTACCCACTCAAACGAGTACTCCGCCAGTTTGTGCATCGATTTGATCAGCTCCGGCCAGGAGTACCAGCAGGCGCGACGGAAAGCATGCAGATGGTGTAACTCCTCTGACCAGGCCAGGTGATCGCCCGTAAATAGGAACGTATTGTCGTAGAGCAGCACCGTGTGCCCTCTGGTATGGCCCGGAACGGGGATAATCAGCAGGTCAGGGGCGAGTTCAAAGGGATCGGTGCCCGTGAGCTGAATTTCAACGGTTTGCGTTCCCCGATTGATCTCATCTTTGTGGAGGATGCGCTCACAGCCAAAGTGCTGCTGGAATTTCTCATGGTCGGCTACGTCGTCGCGGTGAGTCAGATACAGGTATTTGATGCCACCTAACTCCTCCAGGCGTTTTACCAGTGGGGGAGTGAATTTGGGCGAGTCCACCAGAATGTTGCCGTGCGATCGCTCAACAAAATAGCTGGCGGCCCCATAGGAATTCTCGGCGTGATAGCCGCAGTGACTCACGCCACTGGCGATCGGGATCGGAAAGCTGTGCTGAACCGTTTTGATATCTTTCGGCGGGACTTCGGTGCCAATCGAGGCAGTAGGACAGGAAAGGAGTGCCTGCATTGCTTGCAGGCGTTCTGCATCGGTCTGCGGCTGACGATAGACTGCCGATTGGTCACCCACCTCAGTAAAGACGGTGGGAGCCATCCAGCGACAGGTATCACAATCGATACAGGTGGTATCGACGTAGAAATCACCGCTGACGTTTTCTGCTCTGCGTTGAGTAAGACGAGCCATTGTGGAGAGGCCAGAGATAAAAATTCTGGGGCACTGCTTCAATCATATCGAAAACCCACACTCAGCAGTGGCGCGGCGCAATGTGCCGCGCCACTGCTGAGTGTGGGTTTTTACTTTACCCGATATTCAGCGCCTATCCGAAAACCGAAACCCAAATTCTGGCAGGCGCGACGCGGTAGCGTCGCGCCTGCCAGAATTTGGGTTT
>JBIKWV010000605.1:0-4025 GCA_044356135.1 Elainellaceae cyanobacterium | reverse complement strand
CACACCCCCAGCTTTGTCGGCTCCCACGTCACGGGCTACGACAACATGATGAAGGGCATTCTGCAAAACCTGACTGAAGGCAAAAAGACAGCAACCAAAAACGGCAAAATTAACTTCATCCCAGGTTTTGAAACCTACATTGGCAACCTGCGCGAAGTCAAGCGCTATGCCTCGCTGATGGGCGTAGACTACACCCTGCTGGGCGACAACTCCGACTATCTGGATTCCCCCAACGACGGCGAATATCGCATGTACGTTGGCGGCACCACCCTGGAGGATGCAGCCGACTCGATCAATGCCGAAGCGACCATTGCCTTCCAGTCCTATGCCACGACCAAGACACGGGAATATATCCAAAAGGAGTGGGGACAGCAAACCTTTGTCTCTCGTCCCGTCGGCATTCGCGGCACCGACGAGTTTCTGATGAAGCTGTCTGCGCTGACTGGCAAGCCTATTCCCGCTGAGTTAGAGGCGGAGCGTGGCCGTGCGGTAGATGCGATCACCGACTCTCAGGCATGGCTGCACGGCAAGCGCGTGGCCTACTACGGTGACCCCGACCTGGTGATCGGCCTGACCCAATTCCTGCTGGAAGTGGGCGCAGAACCCATCCACATCGTTGTCACCAACAGCAACCCTGAATTTGAAGCGGAACTGCGAGCGCTGCTGGACACCAGCCCCTTCGGCGCAGGTGCAACGATTCACGGCGGCAAAGACCTGTGGCACATGCGCTCCCTGCTGTTCACTGAGCCTGTGGACTTCTTCATCGGCAACTCCTACGGCAAATACCTGTGGCGCGACACCCACACCCCAATGGTGCGGATTGGCTACCCCATCTTCGATCGCCATCACCTGCACCGCTATGCCACCTTTGGCTATCAGGGCACGATCAACCTGCTCAACTGGATTGTGAATACGATCCTGGATGAACTGGATCGGAACACCATCGTTCCGGCGAAGACGGACATCTCGTATGACCTGATTCGGTGATACCCTACCCCGGCCCCCTCTTTGCAAAGGGGAGGGGGTTCCAGCCTCCCCCCTTACCAAGGGGGGATTGAGGGGGGTCAGAGATGTTTTTACCCCACCCCAACCCTCCCCTTGCAAAGGGGAGGGGGCCGGAGTTCCCTGGCAATTCATGGGTGACAGTGCGATTGTTTGATCCCCCCTGGCCCCCTTAAAAAGGGGGGAACTGAGCCGGAAGTCCCCCTTTTTAAGGGGGATTTAGGGGGATCGCCCCCAAACAATTAACATTTGCGTCAAATAATTTCAGCACATTGCGTTAATTCTCAAGACGTTGCGAATGGAATTAAATCATTTCATGCAACGCCTCTCTCATCCAGTAACGAACGACATGATGGGTTTGTGACTTCGGGGAAACCGTATGAACAACATACAAATCAACGACACGACCCTGCGAGATGGGGAACAGGCGGCGGGTGTTGCCTTTACCCTGGAGGAGAAGGTGGCGATCGCCCAACTGCTAGACCAGATGGGTGTCCAGGAACTCGAAGTCGGTATTCCGGCGATGGGGGAAGAGGAACAGCGGGCGATCGCCGCCATTCTTGATCAGGGGTTGAATGCGCAAATTCTGGGTTGGAATCGGGCAGTGATTTCGGATATTGCCGCTTCGGTGTCCTGCGGTTTGAAACGGGTGCATTTGTCGGTGCCTGTGTCGGACATCCAGATCGCCGTTAAGTTCCAGGGACAGTGGCGGAAAATGCTGGATCGGTTACGGGATGCGATCGCTTACGCCCTGGATCATGACCTGTACGTATCCGTGGGTGGAGAAGATTCTTCCAGGGCTGATGAAAGCTTTTTGATCGAAGCAGCCCAATTCGCTCAGGAATGCGGTGCATCTCGCTTTCGTTTTTGCGATACCGTTGGTATTCTCGACCCCTTCAGCATTTACCAGAAGGTGAATAAACTGACGGAGATGCTGTCAATTCCCGTTGAAATGCACACGCACGACGATCTGGGGTTGGCTACCGCCAATGCGCTGGCAGGGATCAAGGCTGGAGCTAAATCGGTGAATACAACCGTGAATGGACTGGGAGAACGGGCGGGCAACGCTCCTTTGGAAGAAGTTGTGGTCGCTCTAAAACAGCTCTACGGTATCAAACTGGGAATTGATACACGACGGTTGGTGGAACTATCTCAACTGGTGGCTCTGGCCTCCAACAGTACGCTGCCGCCGTGGAAGGCGATCGTTGGTGAGAATGCGTTTGCCCACGAAGCGGGAATTCACACCGATGGGATGTTAAAAAATCCCCGCAGCTACGAATCGTTCTCCCCAGCGGAGGTCGGTCAGGAGCATCGCCTGGTGGTAGGCAAACACTCAGGTCGGCATATGGTGACCAGCGTGCTGCAACAGCATGGAATTAATCTCGATCCCCAGGAGACCCAGACGCTCCTCACTTCGATTCGCCAACTTTCGATCCAACTGAAGCGCAGCCTGACTACTGAAGAACTGCTGAACCTGCTGTCTGAAAGGAGAATGAGCTATGCAGTCCGACGAAAATGAGATTAATTCGCCCCCTACCTTCGAAATCGGAGAGAAGGTGCGGGTCAAAAAACTGATTCGCAACGACGGCACCTTTCCCGGTCAGGATATCGGCGCAACTCTGGCTAAAAAGGGTGAGACGGGCTATATCTGTAGCATCGGCACATTTCTACAAACGTCCTACATTTATGCCGTTCACTTCATTGAAAGAGGACATGTGGTGGGATGCCGCACGCGCGAACTGGAAACTGCGGAGCCAGATCGGGTGAGAAGTTTAGCGATTGAGGAGGAATCCTGGGATCTGGTTTAGGAAAGTTTTGTGGTTTCGTCGGGTGTGTTAGCGAAGTGTAACGCACCGCCTGTGGTTCAGCAACACGTCACACTAACGCTAACAACACTTACACGTTTCCAAAGGTTCAAACAACGGAGAAATTGAAGAATGAAAGTCATGTTGCGCAAGAATGCTTTAGGACACTTAGTTGTATATGTAGCCAAAAAAGATTTAGAGGAAGAAGTCGTTCAGCAGCAGGAAGACGGTGACAACGGTTTTATCTACACTCTGGCCAATGGATGGGAACTGGCAGTCCCACCCTGGGGAGAAGGAATCAAACTGCCATTTACGATTGAAGCAAAACGGTTAGCGTAAATTCCCGTTTATCGGCCTGCCAGGATCTCGGGGGTCTTGAAAGACCTCCGAGGTTTATACCCCCTTTTTTGATTGCAATTGAGAATTATTCCTGATAGTTAACCCCACGCCGACCCACGACCATGAGCAGCAAGAACCGCGCCGCCGAACAAGAGTTTTGCCTGGAAGGACAGTTTCTCGGCTTTGGCCGGGAAGGGTACAAGATTAAGTCGCTGCACCTGGCGATCGCCGATACGGTTCTCCAGATCAAACTCGCCAAAGCTGCACGCACTACGGAACACGACATGCCGCTTCCGGGGGATTGGGTACGGGTACAGGGAACCCAGAAATTCAAGCCTGAGGAACGGCAAATCAAGCTCAAGGCAGAACGGCTCAGCCGTGTTACCGAGTGCCTTTTGAGCGATTCTCCCTCCAGGGAACCGCGAAGCAGCCGCCCCACGTCTGCGAAAGCAGTTTCAAACGAATTACTATCAGACAAACCCTTACCTCCAGCAAAGCAGCAGCAATTCAAAATCCTTGTCTGTCAGAAATCCGGCTGTCAGAAAAAAGGCGGCAAACGGCAGCAGGCCGCGTTGCAGGAAGTTTTGCGCGATCGCGGTCTGGCTCAACAGGTGGAACTGGAAACTGCGGGTTGTCTGGGCAAGTGCTCAATGGCCCCCAATCTGGTGCTGATGCCCGGAAAACAACGGTTGAGCGGCATGGCACTGGAGGCGATCGCGGAGTTGCTTGAGAATAAGCTTTCTTCTATCTAAGTCGGTCAGCACATATTAGGGGCTTGCCATAAAATAAAATCCCAATAAAATCCCAGTTTCAGCGTGGCGCGGCGAAGCCGCGCCACGCTGAAACTGGGCTTTTATTTTATGGCAAGTCCCGAATAAA
>JBIKWV010000604.1:0-4028 GCA_044356135.1 Elainellaceae cyanobacterium | reverse complement strand
AAACCTGGGATTTTATTAAACAGCAGATCCCTATGTTTCTGCCTGCTCCAATAGCCGTAGCGATAGCAACAGCTCAGCCAGCACTCGCTGGAAAGCATAATAAAAGCCTGCCCGCCCATCCAGAATTCCCCTGTGAACGATGAGGCAATAAAATAGCACGATGATAGGAGCCAGAACTTTGTGCTGACGGATGCGATCGCTCAGGCTCATATTCATCGGAGACGCCGCAGTCAGCTTCTTGACCTCCAGCGCCACATAGCGATCCTGTGCCCATAGCCAGCGACTCAAAGACTTGCGATCGTCGTGGTGAATGGGGAATGCAAGATGACCAACCTGTCCCTCAATCTGTAAGAGCTGAGTATGACCATCATCAATATAGGTCGCGCTTTGTTTGCGGAATAACGCGACGCGCGGTGGTAACAACGTTGCCCTGAGTGGTTTCCCAAAAACACAGTACTTGAAGCGACACTCATAGCCATTCAGACCAATCGGGGGCATCAGTTGGGCCATCTCTGCAATCAGATCGTCGGTCAACTGGTAGTCGGCGTCTAGCGACAGCACCCATTCGGCTGTGACCTGCTCCAGGCCATAGTTCCACTGGGTTGCATGGGTATCAAACTGACGCTGAAACAGTTCAACCTGGGGATAGGCTTGCAGGATTTGCAGCGTTTCATCGGTGCTGTAGCTGTCAACAACCACAATTCGCTTGGCCCAGGTGAGTTTCTCCAGCGTGCGCTGGATGTTGGGTGCTTCATTGTAGGTAAGGATGACGGGTGTAATGGTTTCCAGCATGGGGAGTCAGAGAATGATTGAAACTGATGAATCAGGCACGACCCAGCAAACCGTGATAGTGGGTTGTCAACTGCATGGCAATTGCGTGCCAACTGTAGGTATCGTGGACGATCTGGCGGGCGCGATCGCCCATTGCACGCAGCAGCGAGGGATTCTGCAACCCTTGCCGAACGGTGGATGCGATCGCCAGCGGTTCCTGCGGTACCACCCAACCCAACTGCGATCGCTGTACCAGAGAAGCCAGCGCCACCCCCGGCGTCGTGATTACGGGCAATCCAGCGGCCAGCGCCTCCAGGAGGGCAATGCCAAAGTTTTCGGAGTGGGAAGTCAGCGCGAACAGATCGGATCCTTGCAGCAGTAACTCCTTCAGCCGCCCGTTCACAAAGCCCAGTCGGTGAGTACGTTGAACCAGACCCGCCGCCTGCACCAGGCGATCAACTTCCGCTTCATACTCTGGTGTTCCGTTTCCGGCGATCACCAGATGAAACCGCTGTCCTTGAAGCTGTCCCAACGCCGGGATCAGCGAATCTAATCCTTTCTTGGGGTGCAGCCGTGACATGAATAAAATGATTGGCTCATCGCCCGCCAGGCCCAATTGCTGCCGCAGGAGCGATCGCGCCTCCAGCATTGGGGCAGGTTGCGTCAGCCCATGCGGCAGGATGAAATGAGGCGTTGTAAAACCCTGCTGTGCTGCTTCCTGCTGCTCCTGCTCAGAGGTGAAATGAATGGCGCAACTATGATCCAGATTATTGCGTTCCAACAGATTGAGATAAATCTGTTTCTTGTGTTTACTCTGCTGTAATGACCAGTTGCAGAGTTGCCCCAGGGGGCGAGCGATGTAGGGAACCCCTTGCAACCGGGCAGCAGTCATCGCCGCCGTAGAGGGGTAGGAGAAAATTGCATGGACATGCACCAGGTCATAGTCAGTGATATTCTGCCAGAGCCAACTGGACAGGGTGCGAGAAAAAGCAAACTCGCGCATCGCTGAGATCTTCGGTGAAAACCGGGGAAAAAAGCGAACCGGAATTCCTTCATGCTGACTGAGCTGATTCACTGGGACATCCAGCAGATCAGGGCCATGATCGTTTGTCGTGGCGATTTCAGCATCAATTCCTTGCTGTCTTAAGGAAGACACCATCCCCAGAACGGCCTGACTTGGCCCCCCGCGCAGGGGCGAGATAGATGGAATGACATGGAGAACTTTCATGGCTGTAACTTGCTGTATAACGGTGAAGGCGCTGTCTTCGATGGGGCGAATCCTGGGATATCCGATAGGAACTGCGCCAGCGTTTGCCGGAAGCGATCGCCCCCAAAGTTCTGAATCACTGCCTGCCGGAGTGCTTCTGGCTGATACATCAACGGCAGATTATGGGTGCCCTGCAAAATTTGGATGAGCGTCTGGGCGATGTCCTGGTCATCATCTGGGTCAACCAGTGCCCCCAGTTCACCCCCCTTCAGCGCATCCACTGAGCCATCCTGATTCCCCGCCAGCACTGGTTTACCAGAGGCCAGCGCCTCCAGGAACACAATGCCAAAGCCCTCCAGTTTGCTGGGCATGGCAAACACATCGCAGAGGTTGTAATACTGGCTCAACTCCTCATCGGGGATAAACCCGGCCAGAGTGACGCAATCCTGCAATTGCCTGTTCTGGATTTCCTGTTCCAGGCGGGGGCGATCGCCTCCTCCCCCCACAATCACATAGTGGACGTTGGGAATCACGCGCCGAATCTCTGGCAGTGCAGCCAGCACCCGATCATAAGGATGATAGGTTTCCCCAGCGGCCAACCGATTGACCGTGAGAATAATCGGCTGATCGGCAGACAAACGATGGCGCTCCAGCAGGGCAGACGGTTTGCCCGCAATGCAAAATCGATCGGCATCAAAGGTGTTGGGCAACACCAGCAAACGCACTGGATCGAGATGATGATGTAACAGGCGATCGCGGGTGTAGCGACTGACGGAGAGAATCCGATCGGCATGGTGGAGCGATCGCCGCAGCATTGAATTGCGAATATCCCAGGCTTCAAACCCGTGCGCAATCGCCCAGTAGGGAATGCCAAACGAGCGTTTGAGCCAGTAGGCCAACGGCGCAAAATTGAGGTGAGTCGTGATAATCAGAGAAGGCCGTTGCACCAGACCTGCGGACAATGCCGCTGCGGCAAAGGATGGCGTCCGCAGCTTCGGTGGCAGATGCCCCAGGGTGATCGCAGCCTGACTCTGGGGCGTTTTGCGATCGTGCATCAGAAGGACCTGGGGAGGGCAATCAGGTGCAATTTGCTGGAGGGCCTGCAGGAAAAAGGCAGAATAGGTTTGAATCCCGCCCTTGAAGTCAAACATCCCCGGTGCCCAGAGATGGATGGATGGATTAGTCATGCCTGTCACTCGTCACGGAGAGCAGAATCATACGCAATGAACCCGCAAATCTTTCGGAGAAAAGCGGCTGTACACAGGCTGCCAGCAGTAGCGAACTGACGCCGACGGCAATCAAACCGTAATCCAGTCCCGCAACCGTGAGCGCCCAGCTCCCACACCAGGTGGCGAGACTCCAGATCACCGCAACCGCAGCGGGGGTAGACAGCCCTGCCTGCAACAAACAGTGGTGCAGGTGTCGCTGATCTCCGTACAGGGGAGATTTACCATCCAGCAGCCGACCAACGATCACCCGCACCATATCAAGCAGGGGCACCGCCAGTACCAGGTAAGGCAGGATCAGGTTTTGAAATTCTGGGTTGTTGCCTGTTGTGGTCATCCCCACTGCCGCCAGCACAAACCCAATCAAATAGGACCCTCCATCCCCCATGAAGATCCGCGCAGGATGTTGGTTATAGTACAGAAAGCCCAAAACCGCTGCTGCCATCGCCAGTGGGAATAAACCCACCATTGAGAAATTGGTTTGCCAACAGAGGAGGCTGAGGGTGATCGCTGCGATCGCACTGACGCCGCTCATCAGACCATCCAAACCATCAATCCAGTTGATGGCATTTGCAACGCCAGCCAGCCACAGAAAGGTGATAGGAAAGCTGAACCATCCGGTTGGCAGTTCTCCCAGAAAGGGGATGGGCAGATGCTCGACGCGAATCCCCATACTCCACACCAGACCCACGGCGATCGCTTGCAGTCCCAGGCGGAGCAGTGATGAAAGATTGAATACATCATCGGCTAACCCAATCAAGAAAAAGCTGATGCCGCCTACCAGAATTCCGGTAATTTGCCAGAAGTTTGAATTCGACATCTGA
>JBIKWV010000603.1:0-4038 GCA_044356135.1 Elainellaceae cyanobacterium | reverse complement strand
GAAGCCGCGCCAAGCGAAACCTGGGATTTTATTGGGATTTTATTTTATGGCAAGCCCCCTAGTAATGCGATCGCAGCGGTGGTTTTAGTGCGGAGGCGGAATAGTGATTTTTCCAAAGGGCGATCGCAAATGCGGTTTTTTCGGTAACGGAATGGTGGTTTTTGGGGGTGGGACGATCGCGAATATTGAGGGCAAAGCATTTGCGTAAGATGTGTTGGATTTAGTGAAATGTTTTTAGCGCAAATGCTTTGCCCCTACATGGGGTCATATTAAATCGCAAAAATTGCGGGGGTAATTCAATATTTATGGACGGATTCTTTAGCAGTCTCAAGTGCTGACTGCTAAAAGTTTTAGCACTTCCAATGGGCGATCGCTAATTTTGTGAAAATCTATCTAAGGAGCTTCACAGTCTCCGTTCAGCTTTGCTAGAATCACTTCAAATTTTTCAGGCGAACTGAGTTTATCGCTCGGTATCTGCCTCTAATGGGATATAGAGTACCCATTTGCTTTTCTGCGGCTTGTTCCTAAAACATTTCAAAACTGTAGCCTTTAAGACAAAAATAGAGGTTTATGGAATATTTGTTTGAAATTGTTGGCGTATCCTCCATTCTTTCCTTTTTTGATCATCAAGCGATCGCACAGCAAAAATCTAATCCAGGGCCGGAGTATCTGGGAACCTACCGCTGCACCCTGGACGCCTTCATTGACTCGGTTGAAGATCTGCCAAAGCGGCGCAACTGGAATGGCGATCGCGTGGTGGAAAGCGTCATCCACTTCTGGTATCACAACGCAGAGGCGATCGCCTACTGGAAAAGTCGCCTGGAGGACGCTGGCAAGGAAACGCTACTGGTGGCAAGGGTCGGAGATATTGATGCCCTCAAAACCGAATTTGAAACACTCCTGAGGGTTACCTGACATGCTTCACGGGCGGGCGGGATGTTTACCTCGATTCAAGAGAACCCCAAACCCTGATTTTGCCGCCGCTTCGCGGCGGCAAAATCAGGGTTTGGGGTTCTGGTGCAGGCTCTGAGTGAACCTACCCCTCCTGCAACACCGCCTCGATCGCCCCTGCCACCGCTGAATACTGATACTGAAATCCCGTCTGCTGAGTTCTTTGAGGAATCACCTGCTGCCCCTCCAGCACCACGATCGCCGCATCGCCCAACAGCGCCTCAATGACAAAACCGGGAACCGGAAGCCAGGAAGGGCGGTTCATTGCCTTTCCAAGCTCATTTGAGAACTCAGACATGCGGACTGGATTGGGGGCAGTGGCGTTGTAGGTGCCGCTCATGCTGGAGTCGGTAATCGCCTTAATGATCAGACTCACCATGTCTTCTCGGTGAATCCAGGAGAACCACTGGGTGCCGCTGCCGATTGGGCCACCCGCAAACATGCGGAAGGGCGGCAGCATCTTGGCAATGGCTCCCCCCATACCCAGCACGATGCCTGTGCGGAGAATCACCAGTCGGGTGCCGCTTTCTTTCACCTTCTCGGCCTCTGCCTCCCATGCCTGACACACCTGCGCCAGGAAATCGCTGCCGGAGGGGCTGTTCTCATCGAAGCGGGCGGTTTCACTGGTGCCGTAATAGCCGATGGCAGAGGAATTGACCAGAACGGAGGGTTTGGGGTTGGCTTTGGCAATGGCCTCCACAATCTTTTGTGTCCCCACCCTGCGGCTGTCCATAATTACCTGCTTGCGCTCCGGTGTCCAGCGCTCATCAGCGATCGGGGCACCTGCCAGGTTGACCACGGCATCGCAGCCAGCGATCGCGTTTTGCCAGTCACCGGACTCCAGCGGCGTGTAGGGCACAATCGCGACGTTGGGAAAGTTCGAAGCCGGAAACACTCTGCGTCCGGTTTCTTCACGGCGGGTCAGCACCACAACCTGGTGGCCCTCCTGCTGGAGGCGCTGCACCAGACGGCTCCCGACAAAACCTGTTGCACCCGTTACGGTAATTTTCACGAACTCCTCCCTCTGCGATCGCACGTTTCCTGACATCCTCCCCCCGGCTAGAAGCCAGGGGGTTCCTGAACTGCCGTTGCCCTTTCGAGTTGCCCCTACTGAGGTCTTACACGCCATGCCCGATCCGAGCTTACTAGAATATCCCTTGACATCTAGGTGCCCACTTCTGGATCGCTTTCCAGGCATAAATTCCCGTGTGCCCCACGGTACTCCAAGTTCTGTTTGGTTTTCGCAGTCGTTTGATCTGCTTAGCTGTTTAGAGCGTGTTCGCTACCGCTTTGCTGTTCTATTTTCCAGGCAGTCGTGTGGCACTGTTCCAGCCATATTTGTCGGGCACGTCCTGGCGGCATTTCAACCTGAAGCAACGCAATCTTAGCAGTTTTGGGTTGATTCCGACAAATAGTTGTCCGTTTCCGCTAATCGCTCCAACGGACTTGAGAGGGGATGCTAAATCCCCATGTCTGAAGCCAGGGGCATTGCATCCCCTCTCAAGCTCTCCCCTTCGGTAATTGGCTGCTGCCCTGAGGCGGGATGATTGAGGCGGGAGCGTGTGCGTACTGCACCTTCCGCCTTTTATTAAAGCCTCGTAATATTAAGAATATCTTTCTCAGGCGCTCTATGCTGAAAACCAGACTTGTTCCTTTGCTTAGTGTGTTGCTGGCCTGCTGTCTCTGGTTTTGCAGCGGTACGGTGGCTCAGGCCCAGATTTCGTTGCCCTCTACCTCCCCAATTCTCATGGCACCCGGAAAATCACTGTTCTCCTTCAGTGGCGTTCGCCCGACCAATCTTGGTGTGAAAGACGGCAAGCTCGCCGCCTGTCCCCAAAGTCCGAATTGTGTTAGCAGTCAAATCGCCGAAGCTGATGCGACTCATTCCATTGCGCCTTTGAGTTTCAAGTCCAGTGGACGAGAGGCGATCGCCGCCCTCAAGTCCGTCGTTGAAGGGATGGAACGTACTGAAATTCTGAACTCAACGGACGACTATTTCTACGCAGAGTTCACGACCCCAATTATGGGATTTGTGGACGATGTGGAGTTTTACGTGGATGAGGCGGCGAAGGTAATTCATGTGCGATCGGCTTCCCGATTGGGGGAATCGGACATGGGATTGAACCGCAAGCGAGTGGAGGAGATTCGATCCAGATTTGCGGCGTTCAACGTCTAGTGGTGGCAAAGCATTTGCGCGAGAAACTCCGTTCTAACCCATCACCCTATTCGCAAATGCTTTGCCACCGGAACGCACCCAATGGTTTGTCGCATCCGCATTCAAGGCAAAAGCTTTGCCCCTACGGGGATCCGACCTGAACCCAAAAACGATGGAATTGGGAACGATCGCCGTCTGATTAGGAGATTTCTGCAAAAGAAGATACCCGTTGCGTGGGCGGTTCCCCCCGCAACGCAGGTAATTTCATCGCTGGAAATCTCCTTAAATCCCCAATGCTGCTTTGATCTGGGTCAGGGCTGCCTGTTCCTCTGGACTCACCTTTTGCTTGCCGCTGCCGAATAGACCGGAACCTGCGGCATTGGCGACCCGATCGGCAACGTCGTAAATCAGTTGTTTATAGTCCTGCACTTCCTCAGGAGAAACTTTAGAGGATGCCAGGGTGACGGCTTCGTTAATGGTGGCGATCGCTTCACTCAATGCATTCTCTAGCGTGAGTTCTTTGGCCGATTCTTTGCTGTATCCCTGTTCCAGCGCTTTTTCTGAAAATGCAGCCTGAATCAAACTGTTACTGGGATATTTTTTACCTGCGCCAACCACTTCTTTCACCATCGCTGTGGCTTCTATCGCAGTGGATATGACTCCTCTGTCTGCAACTGCAACTGCCAGACCTGCAGTTGTCACCGCCTGGATCAACTTGTTTGTCTCTTCGGTCGTTAGTGTGAGTGTCATAGTTTACGTCCTGATGAATTTGTCGGTGTATTGCTTGAGAGACTGCCGAAGGCGAATGCTCAGCAGACGAGTTCAACTTACTGTAGCGAAATAAGGATTTTGTAAGGGATCTGCTGCTTAATAAAATCCCAGGTTTCGCTTGGCGCGGCTTCGCCGCGCCAAGCGAAACCTGGGATTTTATT
>JBIKWV010000601.1:0-4041 GCA_044356135.1 Elainellaceae cyanobacterium | reverse complement strand
CTGCGCCCGTCCTGCAAAGAAGTTCTTGAAAGCCGTTTGCAGATGCCTCAATCCTTGCTGGAGTGGAACACAGCTCACCTCGTTGAGAAACTGGAGGTCATCTTGTTGTTTCCATCCTGTCAACATCGCAGAGCTTTGACCATAGTCAATCTGCTCCTGCCGTTTATTCCAGGCTTCAGTTCTCGCTGCCAGGGCGCGGTTGTAGACCAACCGGACACAGCCCAGCGTCCGACGCAGGAGCGATTCCTGTTCGACCGTTGGGTAAAAGCGGTAGCTGAATGCCTTTTCCATGTTTCACATGATACAAGGAAAACCGCGAAAGTAGTACACCCGTATGGCAATTTCGGGGCATCGAACCCCTCAATTGCCGCTCCTATCCCTCCCCGGTCTGTAGAGGCGCGGGGTTTCTCGGAGAATTCCTGATGAGAACACCCGGTCCCGTAGTTGCTTCAGAAATGAAGAGCCACCAGCAACTCTCCACGCTACGGCGCTTCCTGCAATACCTTCGGCCCTACCGCAAAGAAATTCCGATCGCCCTGCTGTTGGTCACGACGGGAGCGGCTACCCAATCCATTGGCCCCTTTCTGATTGGCTGGTCGATTGACCATTTAATTATTGCGGGCAATCTGCAGGGTCTGCTGTGGATGCTGCTGTTGCTGACAGCCAACTACCTGTTTGGGGTGTGGGCGATTCGGGGACAGATTCTGCGGGTGGGGTTCATCATGCAGCGGGTGCTGGCCCAACTGCGGCAGGACATCTTTACGAAAATTCAGAGTCTGCCGATTAGCTTCTTCGATCGCAGTGAGGCGGGTGACCTGATGAGTCGCCTGCTGAACGACGTAAATACCGTCAACCAGGCGTTTGGCCAGACGGTCGCCCAGATGCTCGGCAACCTGCTCAGTCTGGTGGGCATCGTCATTGCGATGCTGGCCATTAACCTGCAACTGGGACTGCTGAGTAATCTGGTGGTACCGCTGATGATCTTCACCACGGGGCTGTTTGCCCGCTGGGCCAGGGCCAGATTCCGCGTCACCCGCGAGACGATTGGAGAACTCTCGACAGCGCTGGAGGAGGGCATTACCAGTGTGCGAGAGGCGCAGGCGTTTAACCGGGTGCAGTTGAACATCGCAGAATTTGAGCAGCTCAACGCGGCTAACCGCGATGCGAATGTGCAGGCCGTGGCGATCACCGCCGCCTTTCTGCCATCGATTGATTTTCTGAATACGCTGGCGACGGCAGCAGTGGTGGCCTATGGCGGCTATCTGGCGGTGACGGGAGCCGTGACCGTTGGCGTGGTCACCGCTTTTCTCCTCTACGTCCAGCTTTTCTTCCGTCCGATTCAAATCCTCAGTCAGTTCTATACCCAGGCGCAATCTGCCCTGGCGGGACTGGACCGCATCTTTCTCCTGCTGGACGAACCCTCTCAACTGAAGGATGCCCCGGATGCGATCGCCATGCCCCCCATCAAAGGCGAAGTCACCTTCGAGAACGTCACCTTTGGCTATACCGAAAACCAGCTCGTGCTGAAGGGGGTCAATCTCCAGGCCAAGCCGGGTCAGATGGTGGCCCTGGTGGGGCAGACGGGAGCCGGAAAGAGCACCATCATTAACCTGATCTTGCGGTTCTACGATGTGTCCGGCGGCGCAGTGAAAATTGACGGCATTGATGTGCGCAGCGTCACCCAGGCCAGCCTGCGCCGACAGATCGGCATCGTGTTGCAGGACAATATTTTGTTTAGCGGCACCGTGGCAGAAAATATCGCCTTTGGCCGCCCCCATGCCTCGCAGGCCGAGATTGAAGCGGCAGCCCAGGCAGCAAATGTGCATGAGTTCATCACCACTTTGCCCCAGGGTTATGCCACCCAGTTGGGAGAAAGGGGCGCTCCCCTCAGCCAGGGTCAGCGTCAGCTCGTCAGCATCGCCCGCGCCGTCCTGATTGACCCGCGCATTCTGATCCTGGACGAAGCCACCAGCAGCATCGACACCCGCACCGAAGCGCTGGTGCAGGAGGCGATCGCCCGTCTCCTGCAAAACCGTACCAGCTTTGTCATCGCCCACCGCCTCAGCACCGTCACCCAGGCCGATCAGGTGCTGGTGGTGCAGCAGGGGCAGATTGTCGAACGCGGTACCCATGCTGAACTGATGCAGCAAAAGGGAGTGTATGCCAATCTTTATGCGCTGCAATTAGGTTTAGCCAGCACGCCACAACCCCAGACTATTTAGGTTTGGCCAGCACGCCACAACCCCAGACTATTTAGTGAGCGGCCTGTGAGTTGGACACCTGGACTGGGCAGGCAAGATGCCCGCCCCACTCATCCACAGTTCGACTGACCACTCCCACAACGCTCATCCACCCATCCACCCATCCACCCATCCACCCATCCACCCATCCACCCATCCACCCCTACCGCCGGATCGCCGACAGCCGCCCAAACAGCGCAGGCAAATAATCATAAAACCGCTCATTCGCCAGCACCATCGCATCCACTACACAGCTTCCACAGCCCATTGAATGCTCTCGCATGATGTCTGACAGCCGCTCAGAAGAAATGCCCACCCAGGGGAAATGCCCCACGGGAGCCTGAGCCGTATTGTTCAGGTCGGTATCCAACCGCCACTGAGTACCCAAAAACTGTCGCAGGGGATTCTCAGGCAGTTGACCGCCCCGCCAACCGACGGCCTGGGCAAAGCGATCGACCCGCGTTTTGGGATCTCTGGAACTCTGTACCACCTGCCGCCAGACGCGCTGCTGTGCCGTGAACCCAAACCGTCCGCCGCTGGCGTTTGACCAGAGGGTATCCAGCGTCCGCAGGTCTTCTGGGGGAACTCGACTGAGAGCAGTTGCACTGCCGTAGAGAAAATCTCCTGATGGGCCAGCCAATCGCTGCAGAATCGCACGAGTTTCCAGGTCAGCGGCCCGCCAGTTGCGATCGCGCAGCAACCCCTGAAGCCGACTGTAGTTGATGCGCCAGCGAGCCGAAGGTGTGGAACGGGGCAGCACGTCAAATGAAAAACTGGAAACCACCTGCTGAAATGTCTGTCGAATCGGCGCATTCGCATCCATATAGCCGCCGCTGATGCGAAACACATAGCGACCGTTGGGACTGGCAAACAGCACATTATCGGACTCGTAAAGGCCCGTAGCAGTGTAGGCGATTACCCCTTCGGGGAACTGCGCAGCAACCGCCCGCTGTCCGGCAATTGTCACAGCGCGATCGTCGTTGCGACTGAGTTCCCCTTTGTAAGCGGAGAGCGGCAATCGTCGGGCGTTGTCGTAAACCGTGATGGTGATCAGGGGCGGAGTTTCGGGGAGGTTGGCACGATTGGGGAAATCAGCCTGATTCCACAGTTCTAACACCTCCAGCGGACGCGCAGGCTGCGTCGGAAGGGCTGATTCTGAGGGGGTGATGATCATGCTGCTGGGCCAGGTGATGCGGTAGCCGAAGCGATCGCTGAAGTAGAAGGCGTCGCGGTAGGAGAGGGTGGGTGGATGGGTGGATGAGTGGATGGGTGGATGGGTGCCAGTAGGGGCGAAACGGTCGTTCGCCCAATTCGGTGGGTGGGCGGAGGGGGTTTGCTGGGCTGGAGGGGAAATTTGGGCAGCAGCGGGGGAGGAGTGGTAGGCCGCGCTGGCGGCGGTGAGGAGCGCCAGGAGGCTGAGGGTAAGGGTGAGTCTCATACGGTGAACATCGCGATTGATGAATGAGATTTTTACCCTAACCCTGCGTTTGGAGTGCTGGAGGGGGCGTTACAGAATTCAAAACAAGCGTTTTTGAAGGCCCTGGTTTTGCACACCGGAAACCCGGTCTCTAGGAAGCTTTTACCTCGGCAATGTTTGAGAATACACCGTTTATCGATCGTAGTGGTCCGACCCAGCTAAAGTGATGCAATAGCAGAATACAGCGCTTCGTGCTGACATAAAACCAAAGTTTTTGTTGAGAGCCGCGCTCCGTGCGGCTCTCAACAAAAACTTTGTACCACACGCACTTGCAAAGTACTGTATCTATTCACCGTGGGGTGGGCATCTTGCCCGCCCACCATA
>JBIKWV010000602.1:0-4041 GCA_044356135.1 Elainellaceae cyanobacterium | reverse complement strand
CCTTGGTAAGGCTACCGTGTACACACAAAACATCCCAACTACGGCAAATGGCTTGAGATCCCCCTCAATCCCCCTTAAAAAGGGGGACTTCCGATCCAGTTCCCCCCTTTTTAAGGGGGGTAAGGGGGGATCAAACCAGGCAAATACTCATTCGGCGGACTTGTGTGTACACCGTAGCCCTTTTTAAGGGGGGCCAAGGGGGATCTCCATCGGCCATTCAAGTGCAACTGGCTGTAGAACCAACAAGAATTTTTCGTTTTTCAAGGAGTTCATCGTGTTACCTGAATCGCAGATCAGAGAAATACTGGTCGATCGCCCCGACCTGATTGACACCGTTCTGGAGGCCCAACAGCTCCCGTCCAAACCGTGGGAGTATCGCCCCGACATGCTGGCAATCCTGTTTGAGGGCGTTCTTGTCGCCGCTTACAAGCAGAAAAAGAAGCTTTTTAGCTTAACCCTCCCTGCAGATTTCAAGCCTGAAGTGATTGAAATCTACGGCGACGAGGAATTGCTGCTCGTTAAAGCCAGCGGCGAGATGCTGGTGAACCGTTTACCTGACAATGTGGGATGGACAACCTATGCAGCCCAGTGATCGCAACCCAGAGGTCAATAAAGACACAGCCCAAACCATCAAGATTAAACCAGAACAGCCACCCCGGCTGCGAATTGAGTTTGGCAGCAATACCGTTTACCAGAATAGTGCTAAAGCTGGCGATCGCCCCGTCAACAAAATGAATCGGTCCAAGTCGCTGCTGCTGGCCGCAGTAGTCCTGATAGCACAGCAGATTGAACCGCCGAAGCTTGAGGGCAAAATTGAGGTCAAACTGCCGGGAACCATTAACATCAACCTGGGTGACGAGCAGATTCTGCATTACTCAAAAGGGATGATTGATGTTAATGCACTCACAGAAACTAGCAAAACTGCGATCGAAAAAACGCTCAATCTCGAAACAGTCATTCAGGAATTGACCGGGATAGCCGAGAACTTGCGGGCCAATTCCCAGGTGGAACCCATCATGCTGGGAGACCTACAGGAGCAAATTAGCGACCCCATGCAGCAGTGGCTCCTGGAAGAAATGCCAGCAGTGCAGGCTCCAGATTTCATAGAGAATCTGTCAACAACAGTCGCAGAAACACCGCAACACTTGTTTGAGGGAACTAAACAGAAGATCAAGGAAATTTACACCTGGCAGGCCGTTGAGATTGGCAAAGTATTGACTGCCAGTCCAGCCGCAGAAGCAGGCAGCTTCAGGGGCAATCAGTTCACTTTTCAGCAGGCGGCAAACGAACTGACAATCGCCCGCAATCGGGACGGAGCAGTGATTCTCTCCAGCAACGGAGAAACGGTGTCATCTCGCATGACGGATGCAGAACTGTCAACGATCGCTAAGTCTGCCCAGGGATTGGCGGAGCAACGGGGAAACACCCGTCAACCGACAAAGGAGGTGGCCCGGTAAGCTGCCGCTGTGCTTCTGCTATCAGAATGGGATCGCCCGATTCCAGATAAGCTTGCATCCGCTCAGCCTGCGCCTGCTGATGGGCAACAGCTCGATTGCTTAGCTGCCGCTGGGTTGGACTGACTGCTGTTCGGGCGATCGCTTTCTCCCGCTGAATCTCCCACAGAACCATTTGTATCCACCGAGGAGTATCCTTTCGCAACTCATCCGTCAAGTTTGGAGGATCCGCAGAAGCACCCTTACTTTCAGGGGCGGAAGCGCTCAGAAAATTACGACCTGGATCGTGATTTTGAATCGCTCCAAACACGCTGAAAATGGCTGCTGTTGCCTCATTACACCCTGTAGCATCTAATAAGCTTGGACTGTCTTGTGACTGGGAAGCATCCCCAATGCTTTCCCAGTCACAGGCAGTAGAAGAAGCTGGGGGGTTCGGGGGGTTTTCCACAGACAAAATCTCAGGGAATGATTGCAAATGAGCAGGATGCCAGAGGTCACGGTGCCGATAGAGGGAGCTACCCCCAATGCCATATTCCAAAAGTGCATGAAATCGGGCGGTTGCAGTTGTCGGCAGTACGTCTTTGTTGAGCAGGTCGGCGATCGCCCCCCGAATCCGATCTCGCGCCCCTTTCTGCTGCCGTTGATTCCATGACAGGGACTGCTCCTGATGATCTGGAAGTTGACGAGATTGCTTGCGACGATACCGAAAATGGAAGTAATGGCTGGCCTCGACGGATCGCGCCCATTCCTCTGCTCGTTTCTCAATTTCATGCTGGTGTCGGCACCACTGCTGATATCCAGGCAGCGAAGTCGCAACACGGATAATGTCATCGACCAGAAGTTTCCCCTGCAAAGGCTGAGAACCATACAGAATATGACCAAACACATAGGAACGCATCGCAATGCGACCCAGAATATAATTGGTCTGTCCAAAGTCACTCCATCCCGCCTCAATCTCAGCATTCAGGTCGTTGAGGAACTTGTCAGCTTTGCCAGACAAACCATAGTGCCGTCGTCGAGTTGCCCTGAGGATCTGCTCTAATTGGGCGGTGTCCACAAGGTTGCGGCTCTGAGCAAATTGCCACTGATTTAGAAAAATACTTCTGCTGGTATAGGTTGGTTGCCAGTCCTGATTGAGAAGGTAGGAGCCAATTTGCAGAGGTAGCCTGTGAGCTGCATAAAGGCTGGGATGACCTTCGGTCACAAACGGTTTCACATTCGGAAACAGTTCAAGCTGACCAGGGGTAATGTGAAACCCCGCATTCTCCAGCAATGTCTGAAGCGCAAGGGCAATCTGCCAGGTTTTCTGCTGCGATTCAAACGGGAAGTAGAGATGAATACCACCACTGTAGGAACTGGTACAGGGGATATGAGCAACCAGTCCCAGGGGTTCCAGCACCTCAACAATCCGAGAAATTGCCTGGGGATCCTGGTTGGGGTGATAGGAACTGTTGTAATCAATATCAATTAGACAATAACGTGTTTGCGAACTGAAGCGGACGCCATAAAGGAAACTCCCCTGATGAATCAGGCGATCGCTCAGAGGATGACGGCTTTCGGTTTGCCACTGGGGAGATTCACCAACCGCACAATGACCCGCAAAGATATAGTCAAACCGATGGGGAAAAAGCGCCAGAAACGGATCGTCCGTCCCCTCTAAGCCTGGAGAACAAAGGGATTGGCTCAACCTATCAGATTTTTCTTTATATCTCTGGCGGTTTGCCACGGTCGTACTCTTCAAGATTAATCAAACATCATGTTCTAAAGAGATTGCTGCAAAAGAAATTACCCGTCGTGTGGATGTCTCCCTCACTGCGCGGCGGAGACATCCACACGTCAAATCTATGAGCGTTTCTCGTGATCATTAAACAACTCGTTTGGGGCTGTTCTAGTTCAGTCAACTTGCGTTGAGAATCCCTCTCTTAGATTTGTCAATTTCCCTAAAACGATTGCCAGCGCTGAGTTCTGGTAATGATTTGTTCTTTGATCCTAGAACCGAAAATTTTTTAGAGCAATTTTTCGTGTCGGCATACTAGAGTACTATTTGGTAGCCAGATCACTGATGTTGCTGGGATCTAGAACGCCTGTCAACAAAATCACCGGATAAGCAGCAGAAACCTGAATGCCAAATGTTCCGGGATCCTAGGGAGCCTGTCAACTCTGGCAATTCCAATCTTCACTCATTGTTGTGTGAATCTAGAATTTCCTGTCAATTTGTCAATTAGTGTCCCCACCAGGGAAGCAAAAGCCAGCAATTACAGTCAAGCTGCTGGAATCTAGAGTGATCTGTCAATTTGTCAATTTCGAGAAATACACCGAAGGCCAAGGAGTTGAGCCGTCGAGCCGTCGAAATCCCTGCACCCCTCGCAAAATTTTTTTGTTGCTGTATCAGGAACTGAACTTTTGACTAAATCGGTGCGATATTGAATATGCTGCGAAACGCCTTCTTCGAGGGCGTTTCGCAGCATTATAGGGAAAATATAGCGGTTCTCACTCGGGTGAGGTGCGGGGTGCAGGGGTGAAACCCCTGCGTGGGGGCACCGCCCCCACACCCCCTCTGTACCCCATAGGAGTGGGAACCGCTATA
>JBIKWV010000600.1:0-4042 GCA_044356135.1 Elainellaceae cyanobacterium | reverse complement strand
CTTGGCGCGGCGAAGCCGCGCCAAGCGAAACCTGGGATTTTATTAAACAGCAGATCCCTTAGGGACTTCCCAAAATAAAGCCGTCCCATTTTTGAGTGAGAGGGGGGCTAAGCCCCCCTCTCACTCAAAAATGGGATGATGATTTACCGGGCAGTTGGAACCTGCATTATGCGCAGCCCCATGGCGGATGATGCACTGAATTAACGGACGTTAGTTGACGGTCGCGCATTTTTCACCCCAAGCAACTGTTTCAGTAACCGTTGGCTGCGCTCATAGCTGTTCATCTTGCGCTGAGCAAGGGCAATCTGGGCTGCGGTTTTCGCATCCCTGAGGGCGTACCGGAACTGTTTTAACTGTTGGTGGGCAACACCTCGACTCAGGTAAATCTCAGCGTCTTCGGGGCTGGCGTCGAGGGCGAGGGTGAAGTCGGCTATCGCCAGATCTGCTTCCTGTCGCGACAGATAGGCTAACCCACGAGCAAAGCAAGCTTTGGCGCAGGTGGGTTGGTATTGAAGCGCGGCATTGAAGCAAGCGATCGCAGCTTTGTGCTGCTGTTTGTTCAGCGCCTGGACACCCTGACGGTAGTAGAGTTCTGCATTGAGCACAGCAGCCCGTTGGGGGTCTTCCACCAGAAAGGCGAGGTGGTCGCCCGGTTGGTTGGCCAGCACACTGCGGGCACCCTGGAGCTTGAGTCTACCCTGCTCCAGCAGCACCAGCCAGTCGGCGCGGTGAATCACGCTGGGTCGATGGCTGATCAAAATCGTCGTTTTGCCCCGGCGGTAGGCCAGCAGTCGATCGAGTACCTGGGCTTCACTCACCGGATCTAAGCCAGCGGTCGATTCGTCCAGAATCAGGATGGGTGGATTGTGCAGAATCGCACGGGCGATCGCCAACCGTTGCCGCTGCCCCCCGGAAATATTTGCGCCAAATTCGCCTAATATCGTCTGGTACTTATCGGGGAGACGGGCAATAAAGTCATCTGCATCAGCGATCTGACAGGCATGGACAATTTGCTCCAGAGACAGATGGGGAGCGCCCAGACGAAAGTTTTCGAGAATCGATCGACTCCAGAAATGGGCATCCTGCGGCACCAGCACCACCTGCCGTCGCAGGCATTCCAGCGACAGATCCCCCAGGTTGTACATTCCCAGCCGTAGATTGCCCGATTGGAGCGGGTACAGTCCCGCAATCAGCTTGGCAAGTGTGCTTTTGCCGCAGCCCGACTGTCCAATCAGGGCGATCACCTGGCCACCGGGGAGCGTCAGTGAAAAGTCCTCCAGCAACTCCATTCTGCCGGGGTAGTGGAAGCTGATATGGGAGCAGAGAATGTCGGTATCATCGGGAAGCACAATATCGGCTCGCTGCCGATCTCCTGCATCCTCTGGGGTGGCTTGAATCACTTCGTTCAGCCGCTGGGTCGCCGTTCTGGCCTGGGCGTACTGGTTCACCAGTCCCACCAGGAGACTGATCAGCGCCAGAAAATTGTGGTTCATGCCGTTGAACGAGAGCAGTTGCCCAATGCTCAACTCCTGACCAATCACCAGCGTACTCCCCAGCCACAGTAGACCCACACTGCCCATGTCAGAGACAAACTTTGAGAAAACGTTGTTGATAATGCCAATCTGCGTCGTTCCTAGCAGATTCGTGGCGTGACGGCTGAAGCGGCTCTGAAACTCCTCCCAAAACTGGGGGATGGCCCCGGTTGTTTTCATCGTCAGCGCCCCTTTGAAGCTTTCCACCAGGACACCCTGGTTTTCCGCCTCCAGCACCAGTGTACTGCGGACTTTCTGCTGGAGTGCTGGCAGGAAGGTAAAGGTGGAAGCGGTCATCAGCATTCCGACAAGCAGGGCAGCGATCGTCAGCTTGACGCTGTAAAACAGCATGAACACCAGCGATACCAGTCCTACAAACACCTGGCTGGGCAGGCTGACGACCACCTGAGATACGAGCTGATTAATTTCTTGAATATCGGCCAGTCGGCTGACGATTTCTCCACTCCGGCGAGCCTCGTAGTAGGACAGCGGTAACCGCAAAATCTGTCGGCCAAACTCCAGCACCATGCCCAACTGAAACCGCTGGGCAAAGTGGGCCACCAGATAGGACTGTACCAGCGACAGACTGTTGCTGATCAGGTTCATCACCATCACGGCGATTGCCACCGCCGTCAGGAGTTGCATGTCACCGCGCACCAGCACATCATCGGTGAGAATTTGCACCAGGAACGGTGAGGAAAGGGACAGCATTCCCACAAACAGGGCACAGAGGAATGCCTCAATTAAAATATCGGTGTAGGGCAAAATTCGCCGCAGCAGTCGCCCCCAGGAATTGCTCTCGTCATTGGGTTGGGTACAGAGACGCACCGGATCGGGGTCGAGCAGCAGCATGACCCAGTCGTTCCAGGCGATCGCCAGTTCTTGCTTTGAGATAAAGCGCAGCCCTACTGCCGGGTCAGCAACAACGTATCGACGCCCGCGTCGCCCGTACAGGATCACCCAGTGATAGCCCTGCCAGTGAATAATGGCGGGCAGGGGAGCTTCTGCGATGCGGTTCAAAATCTCTGGAGAGGTGCGCACCGAGCGGGCATTGTAGCCCAATGCTTCAGCTCCTTGCGAGAGTCCTAATAGCGTCGTTCCCTGCTGACCCGTACCGACCATTTCTCGGATATAGCTGATCGAGAATCGTCGTCCGTGATATCGAGCAATTGCTGCCAAACATGCTGCCCCACAGTCTTCTTCGCTCTGCTGCCGAATACAGGGGTATTTCATGGGAAAGGATTACCAAAATCGGAGCGATCGCTTCCAGACGTACTGCATTTCTTCCGGTGTCACCCCCGGGTTTCCAAACAGGAAGGCAGCCCCAATTCCAAAAATGTAAGTCTGAAGGTCAAAGAAGAACCGGGAACTGCCTCCTCCCAATATCGAGTCTGTGGCCCCGATCGCCGTATCGCTGCCAAAGGAGCAACCCCTACTCCGACGTTTACGACCGCCCGATAGGACTTCCGCCTGTTCTGGGGGCATCTCTATGAACAGGTTCTCTATTGTCTGGTTATTCATTTCAGTATCCTAAGGAATGCTATTGCACGTCTCGTGTGGGTGAGGTATGAGGTACAGGGGTGATTCCCCCTTGAGGGGATCATGAGGGTGTGCCCCTGCGTGGGGGCAGTGCCCCACGCACCCGTCATCCCTCAACTGAGTGAGAACCGCTACAAGTCAAGGTCTCGCTACAAGTCAAGATCTCAAATGTTAATGGTGCGATGATATAGCGCTTCGCGCTTGGACAAGGTACAGATTTTTTTGAGAGAGCCGCGTGGCGAGCGGCTCTCTCAAAAAAATCTGTACTTCACTAGAGCGAGAAACGTAATAGTTTTTCGTCAGCCTACAGTCCATTGTAGATAACGAATCAGGTCATTCACCGTAACGCAGTTTCCCTGAGCATCCTGAATCCAACAATTATTGGGTCTGGCAACGGTGTGGGAAGATGGTGTGAGGGAAATGGGAAAGGCGATCGTCTGATACAACCCCCCACATAGACATGCCTGTTCATTCAGACTCAGTGCTGTAAACAAAGCATTGGAATCAGAAGCATTACTTGCAGGAGATGGGGTTATTAACGAATTTTTCATAACTCTGATCCTCTGATACAAATTTGCTAAAGTGATGATTTGATCGATAGCGTAGCGCATCAGTGAAGAAAAGCGCCCGTTGTTCAAAAAGTGGTTTGTTGTGCCCCCTGATTCATCCTTTTTGAAACAACGGACGCAGGGAATTCCAATTCACCAATAAGTGGTGATTGGTTTATGAATGACGCAAAGCGCGGTCACAAAACCTTAGATGGATAGTGCCCGCTCCCAAACAACCTGAACTTCATCAGGTGTCAGACCGGGGTTGCCGAACAACACACCAGCCCCCAGGCCGAAAATGTAACCCTGCAGATCAAAATAGCCCGAAGTACCATGGTTGTTACCCCCATGCATTGGGCGGTGCCTGCGGCCACCACCACTAAGGCTAGCTGCCTCTTCGGAATTGAGGTCGATAAACAGCGA
>JBIKWV010000599.1:0-4044 GCA_044356135.1 Elainellaceae cyanobacterium | reverse complement strand
AGGTCTGATGGTTCCTCCGATTGCTACACTAGGCTTCACGTCAAATTGAGGAACGATTCATGACCCGCGCCATCATGGACACTGAGAAAGGCACCATCCATCTGGATCTTTTCGATAAGGATGCGCCCAATACCGTTAAGAACTTTGTCGATCTGGCCAACAAGGGCTTCTATGACGGACTGAATTTTCACCGGGTCATCTCCGATTTCATGATCCAGGGGGGGTGTCCGCTGGGCACCGGAACGGGTGGCCCTGGTTACCGGATCAAGTGTGAGATTAACCCCAACAAGCACCTGGCCGGATCGCTCTCTATGGCCCACGCTGGTAAAGATACAGGCGGCAGCCAGTTCTTCATCTGCCATTCTCCCCAGCCTCACCTGGATGGCATTCACACCGTCTTTGGCAAAACTGAGGACATAGCTGTGGTGAACGCGATTCGTAAGGGCGATAAAATTCTGTCGGTAAAAATCGAACCGTAACGCGCAACCACAACTATGGCAGATTGGCAGCAGATTTCAGGTGGGGTGACGGCCCCCAAAGGATTTAAGGCAGCGGGAATTGCGGCGGGGCTGAAGCCATCGGGTGCACCAGACCTGGCCCTGATTTACTCGGAGGTGGAGGCGATCGCCGCTGGGGTTTTTACCACCAGTCAGGTGCGAGCTGCCTGTGTGGACTATTGTCGTCAGCGCTTGCAGAATAAAGCAGCTGCGCAGGCAATTCTCTGTAATGCGGGTCAGGCCAATGCCGCGACGGGAGCGCAGGGTTGGGCCGATGCGCTGGAGAGTGCTCAACTGCTGGGGCAGGAGTTGGGCATCTCACCCGATCTGGTGCTGGTGGCTTCCACCGGGGTGATCGGCCAGCGGATCAAAATGGATCATCTGCGATCGGGAATTTCTCCGCTGGTTGCTTCCGCCACAGAAACGGGTTCGGATGCAGCGGCAAAGGCAATTATCACCACCGACCTGGTGACCAAAACCTTTGCCCTGGAAACCACCTTTGACCACCGTCCGGTGCGCATCGGCGGGATCTGTAAGGGATCCGGCATGATCCACCCGAACATGGCTACTATGCTGGCTTTTGTCACCTGTGATGCGGCCATTTCGCCGCATCTCTGGCAACAGATGGTGAGCCGCGCTGCGGACAAGAGCTTTAACCAGATTACGGTGGATGGAGATACCAGTACTAACGATACGCTGCTGGCACTGGCCAATGGGCAGTCCCGGACACCCGCGATTACCGAGATGGGGCCGGAGGCGGAGAAGCTGGAAGCGATGCTGACGGAGGTCTGCATTGGCATGGCCAGGGCGATCGCCCGCGATGGGGAAGGCGCAACAATTCTGCTGGAAGTGCAGGTGACGGGTACTCCCGACGATGCTGCTGCCCGTCAGGTGGCGCGGACGATTGCCGGGTCGGCTCTGCTCAAGTCTGCCATCTTTGGCCGCGACCCAAATTGGGGACGAATTGCCGCTGCTGCGGGTCGGGCAGGGGTTCCATTTGACCAGGGCAGTCTTCAGATTAAATTAGGCGACTTTTTGCTGATGGAACATGGTCAGCCGCTACCGTTCGATCGCTCCGCCGCCAATGCCTATCTGAAGCAGGCCGCTGCGGGGGAGTATTTGCAAACGGATACGGTGCTGATCTCGGTCAACCTCGGCAATGGTCACGGTTCAGGCTCAGCCTGGGGCTGCGATCTCAGCTATGACTACGTGAAAATCAACGCCGAATACACGACCTGAGCCATGCCTGCGGTTTCTCTGTCTGAACTGATCGCCGCTGCCCGCGACGGTTCCCATCTTGTTAGTTTTCCAACAGACACTGTTCCTGCGCTGGCGGCACGTCCCGACAGTGCAGGGATGATTTTCGCTGCAAAACAGCGCAGTGAGACAAAGCCGCTGATCCTGATGGGGGCCAGCGCGGAGGATTTGTGGCCCTATGTGCAGGGCAGTGCTGAGGAGTTTGCTGTCTGGCAACGGGTGGCCGATCGCTACTGGGGGGGGGCACTGACGCTGGTGCTGCCCGCGAGCGACCGCCTCCCCCGCCAGATGAATCCTACTGACCCTACCAGCATTGGTATCCGGGTGCCGGATAGTGCGATCGCCCGCCATATTCTGGCTCAGACAGGCCCTCTGGCTACTACCAGCGTGAATCGGTCGGGAGAATCTCCGCTGACGACCATTCCTGAGATTAATGCAGGTTTTCCAGAAGTCCTGACGCTTTCGGTGGAGAAACTGGTCAAGTTACGGCAGCAGTTGGAGCCAGAGAAAGTTGGGGCGGTTGCGTCGGGAGTGCCTTCGACGGTGGTTCGATGGATGAGGAATGGATGGGAGGTTTTGCGGCAGGGGAGTGTTGATTTGACGGGTGGGTGAGGGATTTGGCTCTCCACAATTTTGTGTGGGCGCACTGCGTGCGCCCACACAAAATCAAAGGTTTTAGCCATCGCTTAGATGGCTTTTCACACGAAGTTGCGGCGAGCCAGCGGATTTTAGATTTTGGTTGATGTAACGGTAAGGTTTGGTTGAGAACCAGAGATCTGGAGGGGGTAGCTTACCCCCCCAAGAAGCCTGGTTTTGCCCAAAACTCAAAAACCCCCTCCCCTTAAAAAACTCCCCCTCTCACCGAGCCAATTCCTCACAAATCTTTCCCTTTAGACAAGTTCCCTGCCCAACCACAGCGATAGAATGATCTAATTCTTCAGCGCGATCGCCCCCTCAGCCCCACCAGATCGCCACCAGGGAGCTGAAAGTCCTATGAGCAAAATTCAAGACCAGGAAGAGCAGACCTCGATCTCTGCCACCCCCACGCCAGCGCTAACCCTTGGCACATACGCCCACGAAATCATTGGGAAACAGTTCCGGCAGGTCATCAAACAACAGAAGCACGTCCTGGCTGACAACCACCCCGAACATCTCCACCAGATGCGGGTCGCCAGTCGGCGGTTATACACTGCGCTGCAAGTATTTGAGGGAGTTGTTGAATTGCCCAAAGCGGCACAAGCCAATAAAGTGCGATCGCTCGTCAAAGTACTGGGCAATCTGCGTGACCTGGATGTGCAGACTGCTGCCCTGGAAGACGACTACCGTCCTCAACTGTCCAAAAAAGAGCAGCACCGACTGGACGAAGCCCTCTCCAGCATCAAACAGCAGCGGCGAAAAGCTTTTTCCGCCACCGAAAAACTGCTCAACCAGTCGCTCTATCAGGATTTGTGCAACGCTTTTTCTGCCTGGTTAGAACGACCTGAATACAGACCTGTCGCTCAACTTCCCCTGGTGCCCCTGCTCCCCGACCTGCTGAACCCACTTCTCTCAGAACTCTTTCTTCACTCCGGCTGGCTGATTTCTACCAGCGACTTGACCGACGACAACGTTCACACCCTGCACGACCTGCGCAAAGCCTGTAAGCATGTCCGCTACCAGGCCGATTTCTTCCAATCGTTCTACGGCGACCCCTTCCAGCAGTGGATTGAAGAGATTAAGGAATTACAGGACAGCCTGGGTCAACTTCAGGACATTCAGGTGCTCCATGAACTGCTCTCCCAACACCTGCCCAAAGATTCCAGGATTGACGGTCTGCTGGCGGTGATGGGCGATCGCCAATCTCAGGCACTGGTTCATTGGGAACCCACCCGCCAGAAGTACCTCGACAACCAATTCCGCCGCGATCTGCGTCGATTAGTTCTGGAAGGTGCTCAAACACCCAGCAACTAGCCCGATTCTTCCTCCCAGAGCCGCTCCAACTGATATCGCCATGCTCCCAGCACCTGCTCTCGCTCGGCTGCGTCGGCGTCGATCGCCCCCATTACGCCTTCCTCATAGAAGCGGGTCAATGCCTGCATCGTACTTTCTAGAGAATCGCCCCGCTGTTTCGCCGCTGTGATAATCTGACGAATTTGACTTTCGGCAAGCCGATTGAAGCTAGGAGCCAACTCCTGCTGCTGGAGATACAGCAATCGGGAGAGGGCACTCTGAAAATCTGTGACGGTTAACCCCGCTAAGCTGTGCTGAAACACCCCCCAGAGTACGTCCTGAAAGATGGCGTAGCGGGTTT
>JBIKWV010000598.1:0-4046 GCA_044356135.1 Elainellaceae cyanobacterium | reverse complement strand
GCCAGAATTTGGGTTTTCGGATAGGCTCTTACTGAGTTCTTTTAAGATAGTTTATTAAAATTCATATTCTCTTGTGAATTCGTTAGCTATAAAAGACGGGGACGTGCGTCAAATCAGACACCAGGGCATCGCTCCGTAAGCTGTAACCGCTCTGGGTGCAGCCGGAATGGGAAGGATGATCGCCCCCGCTGTCTATCTTTGAAATCCCCAATGACGCCGATTGTCTGTGGCCACTTAGCGTTGAGGCCGTTCTTTTGATGCTCAATCAGGGAGGTGACCATGCAAAACACTCGATCACCACAACAACAGGAATACAAAATTTCATCCCCCATCTCCTCAGCCGAAAGGTTGACGCCAGTGCGATCGCCCCTATCCAATCTGCTGCTGATTGGTCTGAGCATCGGTCTGCTGGCGTGGGCAGGGCGCTTGCTGCAAACCCATCTCACTTCTGTGACCAGCGTGGATGCAGTGATTAATGGCACCGTAGTGGATATCAAAGCCCCCCAGTCGGGATTAATTGGCCAATTGAATGTCAACACGGGCGGGGTGGCGACCCGCAATCGGGTGCTGCTGACCATTGAGAACAACCAGATCAGCCAACTGACGCTCCAGGGAACGAAGACGCGGTTAAGTGAACAGCGATCGCAGCTCGCTCAGGCACAGGTGCAGTTGAATCAGCAGATTGCGCTACTGCAACAGGTCAACCTGGATCAGCAGAACCAATCCCAACTGGAGGTGCAGAGCGCCCAGGAAGCACTTCAGCAGGCGCAGGCAGACCTGACCGGGGCAATCGCCCGCCACCAACTGGCAAAACTGCATTTTGAGCGCATGTCTTTTCTGCGATCGCAGGGAGCTGTGCCCCAATCCAACCTTGACACCGCTTCGGTGGAGATGACGCAGCGTCAGGCAGAAATCGACAGCATCCAGACTCGCATCAGTACCGCCCAGGCCAATCAAAAAGCAGCCCAGTTGGGGCTGACGCTCAACCGAACGCGCAGCAACTACGACCCCCAAATCCGCCGTCAGGAACTCCAGCAGGGAATTACCAACCAGCGCCAGTACATCAAAACCCTGATGCAGAATATCCAGAATGCCCAGGCGGAAATAGCCCAGGCCGCAAAGGACTGGCAGCGGCAGCGGCAGCGCATTCTGATCATGCCTGTGACTGGCGTGGCGTGGCGCATGACGGTGCAGCCCGGTAAGTATGTGCAGCAGGGGGACTCACTAGGACAACTGCTGGACTGTGGCCGTCGCTGGGTGGATGTCTTCGTAGATGAGAAAACCGTGCAGTCCTTGCCCCCCGGCACTCCCGCTCAGATCCAGCTCTACGGCGATGCTGCGCCCATGTTACGGGGCAGAGTCAGTTCGGTGCGCTCTGGTGTGGGACGGCTGGCGGCAGGGGAAGATGTGGCGGTGGCGATCGCCCAAAACCTGCCCCGCACTACTCAAATCCGCGTCGATCTCGCCCCCAACTCTGATCGGGGTACCGCTCAACAGTTTTGCTACGTCGGCTATACCGCCAAAGTGACGTTTCCACTGAAGTACAGCGCTTTGCGCTGAACTATAGCGGTTTCCACTCGGGTGAGGTACGGGGTGTGGGGGCAGTGCCCCCGCGCAGGGGTTCCACCCCTGCACCCCGTACCTTACCCAATCGAAAAGTGCAATAAAACCAAATTTTGTGTTGAGAACCGCGCTCCGCGCGGTTCTCAACACAAAGTTTGTACCAGATGCACTTGCAAAGTGCTGTAACACCAGGAGGAAAGAATGCGAATCCCTGCTCCTGTCCGTCAGAGTCAGCCAGCAACGGTCAAACCGCCGAGTGCATCAGCGAGTGCGAAACCTTCAGGGGCGATCGCTAATGGTGTCTGGCTGCTGTTTTTTATCAGTGTGTTGGTGTTCACTGGCACCATCTTTTTTGTCAGTTGGGACAGTGCAGGTCCAGCGGTTTTCGATCGTCAGCAGGCGTTGCTTTCGCTGGAGCGGAGTATTCCAGAAATTTTGCAGGTGCCGCTGGATGGGGCGATCGCTGTCATCCCACTGATCTTTGCCGCAGCCATCTGTCTGCTGTTGCGATTCGTTCCACCCACCAATACAACACGGTTAATTTTTAAGAGCATTCTGATCATTCTGGCAGTTCGCTATCTGATCTGGCGCACTGTAGCAACGCTCAATTTGTCCCATTGGGCCAGCGCTTCCCTCAGTGTTCTTCTATACGTCAACGAACTCATCTGTTTTATCTGTTTTTTCTTCTATACCGTCCATACCATCTGGGAAAACAGCAGCCAGCGGCGAGCCGAAGCCACCCGATTTTCAGAGGATGTGCTGGCGGGGCGTTATCTGCCCCCGATCGATGTGTTCATTCCGACCTACAACGAGTCAGAGGCGATCGTGCGACGAACGGCGATCGGCTGTCAGGCAATGGCGTATCCCAACAAAACAGTTTACATTCTGGACGACACTCGTCGTCCGCAGATGCGCCAGTTGGCGGAGGAATTGGGCTGTGGTTACATCACTCGCCCGGACAATGCTCATGCCAAAGCCGGAAATTTGAACAACGCATTGAAACAAACCTCCGGCGAGTTGATCGCGGTATTTGACGCCGACTTTGTGCCGTTTCGGAATTTTCTAACCCGCACCGTCGGCTTCTTCCAGCAACCACACATTACCCTGGTGCAGACCAAACAGGATTTCTATAATCCCGATTATCACGCCCGCAACCTGGGCATCGATCATCTGCTGCCCAACGACCAGGAAAGTTTTTACGGCTATATTCAGCCCTGCTGGGATGTGGCCAATAGCGTGATCTGCTGCGGCACTTCCTATGTAGTTCGACGCAGCGATCTGGAATTTGTCGGCGGCTACTACACCCGCTGCTGCGTGGAGGATTTGCAGACCTCGTTTCTGATGCGATCGCTCGGCCTGCGATTAATCTTCCTGAATGAAACCCTGAGCATGGGGGAGTCCACTCGCACCTACGCCGATTTCATTGACCAGCGGCTGCGATGGCTCCAGGGCAATCTACAAATCCACTACTGCCAGGATGAAGTGCCCTTCTGGCGCAACCTGAACTGGGTTCAGCGCAGCTACGTGTTGGCCCATTTGCTCTGCTGCTTTTCTCCCGTGTTTCGGTTTGGCTTTCTGGTGACGCCGCTACTGAGTGCCTACCTGGGAATTCTCCCCTACATTGCCACGCTGTCAGAGGTAGTCTATTACTTTGTGCCGTTTATGCTGCTGAATCTGACAATGGGCGGCTGGACTTCGGGCTACCGCACCTCCACTTTCTGGCACGAGGTCTACGATACGGTCTTCTGTTTCCCCGGATTGCGACGGCTGTGGCTGGTGCTGCGGCAGCCCTTTGCCAGAGCCAGCCGGGTGACGCGCAAAGGAGTCAAGGCAGAAACTAAAAACTATAATTTTCGCCATACGCTGTCGCTGCTGATCTTGCTGGCGCTGACGGTGGCGATCATCGCCGTTTACCTGCTGGGCTATTTTGCGGGTCTGTGGCTAACAATGCCCGTCGGCTCTGGAGTCACGTTCTTCTGGCTGCTTTATAACGCAACGCTAATCACCGTGGCGGTTCTGTCGTCGATCGACCAACCTGTGCGCCGCCAGAGCGATCGCTTCCCCCTGCGAACGACTTGCAAGCTCACCTTCAGTGGCCGAGATTACTGGGGACACACCAAGAATGTGTCAGACACTGGTGCTTTGCTAACCATTACCAGTGATCTCGAGAACGGCTTCTGCACGGAACTGCAAGACCAACACCCCCACCTCAGGCAAACCACCCAACTGGAATTTCTGGAATATGGGTTTTCGGTCGATGCCAGAATTCTCCGTACAGGCCCACGCGGACGCTTTCCCTCAATTGCCCTCCAGTTTTCTCAGGTGACGATTCCCCAGAACCGCCATCTGGTCGAACTCCTCTACAGCGACATGACCTGGTGGAAGCAGACCAAAACGGTGGGTGGGCTGGATGCGCTACTGGCGCTGCTGGCCTCGGTGTTCAAATTTCGTCCAGTGCTGAGTACCTACAACCGGGGATAGTA
>JBIKWV010000596.1:0-4047 GCA_044356135.1 Elainellaceae cyanobacterium | reverse complement strand
CACACCCCCCTCCCCCACACGCCCCCGGGGGGGGGGCGCGACCGCCCCCCCCCCCCCCCCCCCCAGCATTTGGGCTTTCGGATAGGCTCTTAGCGTAGGCAAAATGCTGTGATCGCCTCCCAGATCTCCCCATGCACATTCCCTAGCGCGTGATCGCTGTCAAGTTCCACCAGTTGCACCCAGGGACGAGCAGCCGCATAGGTCTGGCTGGACGGGAAGGGGATGATCTCATCGTGGCGGCCATGCAGAATCAGAGTATCGACAGGACGCCGGAGCTGGTCATCTCGATACTGCTCGGCATCCGTCAAGAAACCATAGTGCAGCGGCAGCATTTGCTGTTCGCGGTAATGGAAGACCGGGAGCAGGCCGTCCTGTCTCCAGTGGTCGAGCTGATCCTGGCCGAGTCGGGGCACCCAGTGGGCCAGAAAGTCAAAGGCCGGAGCCAGCAGCAGGAGTTTGACCACCTGCGGGTTGCGTTCTGCCACCCAGGCTGCGGTCAAACCCCCCAGACTGGAACCGATCAGGGTTACGGGCGGTTGCTCGGCAGTATTCTGAAGGGGCAGCAATCCTTCAACCTGCTGAATCTGGCGAGTGAGGGTGAGCTGGGTGAAGCCACTCTGGTTAAAATCGGGAACTTTGAGATCCAGTCCAAAGGCGTGAAAGCGATCGAGTAAATCCCTCGCTTTTGCCGATTCTGGGCTGGAAGCAAACCCGTGTAGGTAAATGTAGAACATTCTGATCCAGGGGAGATTCGCTATAGTAAGAATTCTCTTCTAGATTTCTTTCGTTTTTTATCCTGATTTATGTCGTCTCCGCTGAATCAACAGGTCATCCTTATTACTGGCGCGTCTGCGGGCATTGGCGCAGCTCTGGCAAAGCTCCTGTCCCAACAGTTTGCCGGAATTCGCCTGGTGCTGGCTGCGCGTAATGCCACCAGGCTGGAGGCCGTTGCCGAACAGTGCCGCAAAGCTGGAGCAGCGGTACTGGTCGTCCCCACCGATATGCAGCAGCTCGATCAGGTCGAACGGCTGGCCCAGAAGGCGCTGGATACCTATGGCCGGGTTGATGTTCTGATTAATAATGCCGGGTATGGGCAGATGGGGCCTGTGGAACTGGTGCCGATGGAGAGTGTGCGGCGACAGTTTGAGGTGAATGTGCTGGGGGCGATCGCCCTGATTCAGAAAATCATCCCTGTGATGCGGGCGAATGGCGGTGGACGGATTATCAACGTCAGTTCGCTGGGGGGACGGATGGCCTTTCCCTTTGGGGGGCTGTATAGCGCCTCCAAGTTTGCTCTGGAGGGGCTAAGTGATACCCTGCGCATGGAACTGGAACCGTTCAATATTAAAGTCAGCGTTGTTGAACCAGGCCCAGTCGCCACGGAGTTTGTCGATGTGGCGGCGGCGGGGATTGAACGGGCGATCGCCAATCCCGCAGAAACTCCCTATCGGGCTGCGTTTGCCGCCTTCGACCAGTTGGAGCTGCGGGTTGCCAGTCAGATGTGGAGCGCTGAGCGGACGGCAGAAGTGATTTTGCGGGCGTTGCGCGATCGCCATCCCCGTCCTCGCTACATTGCGGCCACTGGCGGGAACGTTCTGGTCTTCCTGATGACCAAACTCATGCCCACCCGGCTGACGGACAAGTTCTGGCAGCGATTTTACGGCATCGACCAGGTAGCCAGAGACTGGAAAAGCCTGGAAGGTAGCTCCTGAGTTGACGTTTCACTGCTCACCTGATGTTCAGCCCACGAATTGATTCCGATTTCGCGCTCAACTCAATACTGCATCCCCTAATCTCTGCATGAATTTACTCGAATACCAGGCGAAAGAACTGTTTCGACAGATGGGCATCCCCGTTCTGCCGTCACAGCGAATTGACCATCCCAAAGATCTGAAGTGGCTGAAGGTGCCCTACCCTATCGTGCTCAAGTCACAGGTCTATGCAGGGGGGCGAGGGAAGGCTGGCGGAGTAAAGTTTGTCGAGAATACGATCGATGCGATCGCCGCTGCCCAGAGCATTTTCAACCTGCCCATCATGGGGCAATATCCCCAGGTGCTGCTGGCGGAGGCTCGATACAAGCCGGATCGGGAGCTATACCTGGCGGTTGTCATCGATCGCTCGTCCCGTCGCCCACTGCTCCTGGGATCTCAGGCGGGAGGCATCGAAATCGAATCACTGCTGCAAAAAATTCAGCAGGTGCTGGTCGATCAGGAATTTTCCCCGTTCTATGCGCGGCGGCTGGCGCTGATGATGGGGCTGGAGGGGGAATTAATTCAAACCGTCAGCTCGATTGTTGAGAAGATGTATCGTCTGTTTGTGCAGAAAGACCTGGATCTGGTGGAAATTAACCCGCTGGCGGTCAACCCGAACGGAGAGGTGATGGCGCTGGACGGTAAAGTGATTGTCAATGACAATGCGCTGGGTCGGCACAGTGAACTGGTGGCGCTGCAATCCCCCCTTTCGGGCACGAGTCAGACGCCACCTGCCCCCAAACTGCCGAACGGTATGATGCTGGTCGAACTGGAGGGCAATATCGGCATTCTCTGCAACGGTGCCGGATTAGCCATGATGACGGCAGATCTGGTGAATAAAGCGGGGGGCAAAACCGCCAATTTTCTGAATGTGGGGAGTGATTCTTCCCATCTGACGCCGCCCAACACCCTGCCAGAGAGAATCCACACGGCTCTGGATGTGCTCAGCCAGAACCGCAGTCTCAAGGTGGTGCTGATCAACATCCTGCCGGGAGTGGTATCGTGCGAGCAGGTGGCAAAAGCGATCGCCGCTCATTTGCGTCAGCGCAATGGTAGCCGACTGTCCTGTGTGGTGCGTGTGGTGGGACGAGACTTTGAAGCAGCCAGAGAGCAGTTGGCCGCACTGGAGGTTCCGGTACTGCTGGATCTGGATGCGGCGATCGCCCAGACGATTACCCTCAGCAAATCCAAAATTCCGTGAGCTTTTGAATTCGGGTTTTCTCCTGTGATCATGAATCATACCTGAGTAGATCCTGACGTTTCGCAACCATTGCAGCCAATCACCCATCAACGCAACTTGTAGAAGCAAACCATGAACTTAACCTCCGATAGCAGGGTCTTAGTCCAGGGCGTTATGGAGCCACTGGGGAAGGTTTATGCACCCCTGATGCAGACCTATGGCACCACGGTCATCGCAGGGGTTGCCTCAGGACATGGTGGGGACTCCGTCGATGGAATTCCTGTATTTGACATGGTAGACCAGGCAATTGCGCACGTCGGCAAGGTCGATATTGCCGTCATTTTCGACCATCCCTACCGGGTGCTGGATGCTGCCCTGGAGGCGATCGCCGCTGGAATCCGGCAAATCGTGATTGTTTCCGAAGGGGTGCCGCCAATGGATATGGTGCAACTGGTGCGTAAGGCAGAATCTACGGAGACCCTTTTGCTGGGAGCCAATAGTCCCGGCATCATCCTGCCCGGTCGGATTCTACTGGGCACCCATCCCGCTGACCTCTACACCCCCGGTCCCATCGGCTTGATCAGTCGCAGCAGCACACTCACCTATGAGATCGCGTGGCGACTGACTCAGGCAGGTCTGGGTCAATCGATAGTGGCGGGTATCGGGGGCGATCGCATCGTTGGCTCGTCCTTCCAGCAATGGCTGCAAATTCTGGAGGAAGATGACCAGACGCGGGCAATCGTCCTGATCGGTGAGATTGGAGGAGATAGCGAAGAAGTTGCCGCTTCCTACATTGCTGAGGCAATTGACAAACCTGTGATCGCCTACATCGCAGGCCGTACTGCTCCAATCGGGCAATTTATGGGTCATGCGGGAGCCGTCATTGCTGCTCAGGTACCCGATCTCAACTGTGGCGTCGGTACCGTCAACAGCAAAATTGCTGCGCTGAAAGCGGCTGGGGCGATCGTGGCCGAGACGCCGTCTCAGATTGCCAGCCTGGTCAAAACGTCGCTGGCCAAGCTACGGGTAGAGGAAGCCCCTCCGGTTAATCTACGAAGATAATCCAGTGTCGGCTTTGACTTGTGGGGTGGGCATCTTGCCCGCCCGTTTCCGGGC
>JBIKWV010000597.1:0-4047 GCA_044356135.1 Elainellaceae cyanobacterium | reverse complement strand
ACCCTCCAGAATTTGGGTTTTCGGATTTCGGATAGGCACTTACTGGAGTTTTGACCATTTTTTCTACAATGCCGCGAAACGCTCTCATAGAGAGCGTTTCGCGGCATATTTGGCTTTAGCGCCGATTTCCCTGAAACCCTTGCGGAGTCAGGGTTTCAGGGAAAATCAGGGCGATTGAGTCAAAAGTCCAGTTACTGATTGCCTTAAAAAACTCTGAAAAGCATAAATCCTAGAGTTTTTTTTGTCATGTTTTTTAATTTGATTGAGTGAGTTGGAAGCGTTAGTCATTCATTGGAAGTGGGAACGCTGATTTGCAGTTGACTAAATGTTCTATGGGTTTGCAATCAAGCCGATATGAAATCAGTCAACAGAATTTAGAAGTCCCTCAACTGTAGGGTGACTTAATCTCCAAGCAACAAATAGGTAAAAAAACATGGCTGTCGAAAAAGTAAACTCCTCCTCCAGTCTGGCTGAAGTGGTTGATCGCATCCTCGACAAGGGGATTGTCGTAGACGCGTGGGTTCGCGTGTCTCTGGTGGGTATTGAACTGCTGGCAGTTGAAGCCCGCGTTGTCATCGCCTCCGTCGAGACCTATCTGAAGTATGCCGAAGCAGTCGGCCTCACCACTCAGGCTGCTGTTCCCGCTGCATAGTCATTGTTTGGAGCAATTTGACGCTCTGATGCAATGGCCTGACTCCGGTTTGTGAACGATTGGACTGGAGCGCTTGCTTCGCATCTCCCCAATGGGAATCGCTCCATCCAATCTTTCTCACCGATTTGAACACTTCAGGAGGGTGTTGTGACGGCATTCAAACAAATCTGGGACGCGCAACGATCGCAGCGCCAGCAAGCCACCGCCCAGCGGCAGGAAGACGTTGCGGAAACGCTGATGGCTTTTCATCAAAAACGACAGGCAACCGCAGCACAACTGCGAACTGAATTGAGCACGTTTCAGAAAACTCTACAGCAAGATACACAGACATTTTTAGACAACACGACCCGGCAACGGCAGGCAGTCGCCCAGCAAGTCATACAGCAGTTGCAGGGGTTTCAGGCTCAGTTACAGTCACAGACAGCACAGTTTTTGGCGGTGACCACAGCAGAGCGATCGCTGATGGCGCAACAACTCACCCAGGAACTGACCCAACATCGTGCTACGTTGACCGCATCGGTAACACAATTAAGAACTGCAATTCAGCAGGAGATGCAGGAATTACAGGCGGAGGTGCGATCGCTCCAGTCCAGCACCCAGGCCACTCTGCAAGATCATCATCAAGCACGTATGCAGTCCCGACTGGTGCTGGCAGCAGAACTCACCGCCTTTGTAGAAGCGCTCTCCGTGGATGTGCAGAACTATTTGATGGAACTGGAACAGCAGCGGCAGCAGCGAGCCGAATCCCTGAATGTCATGCTCCAGCGAAGCCGTGACCAGCGTCTGGCAACGGTCGAGGCGATGTTCAGCGAGTTTGCCGCATTTCGAGCAGCACTCCAGACATTTTGTGGAGAGCTGCGATCGCAGGTTTGGGGTGAAATCGCTGCTGTATCATCGGTATCTGAGGCGATCGCTTCTCCATCAAGTCTCCCAAGCACAGCCCCAGTGGCAGCAAAAACTGCGGTTAAATCCCCTTCGCCAGTCACAGCCTCACCCGCTGTTGAGAAATCCCCATCGGCTCCAGTTGCACCGCCAAAAGCGACGGCTGACAAGCCTGCAACAGCCCCCCTGGTAGTTCCAACACCCGCGTCAGTAAAACAGGCTGAGAATACTCCCACTGCCTCCCCGGCGACAAAGTCCCCCCAGCATGATGCATCTCAGATTGAGAAAGACATCTACAGCTACATCCACACCAGCAAAGGGGCGCGTCTCACGGAAATTGAGTCTGCCCTGGGTATCAACCGCTTCCAGGCCGTTGATGCGCTCCGTGCCCTGATTCGCAAGTCGCTGATTACCCAGCGCGATCGCATTTATCTGATTCAAGAGGAACTACCGCAGTGACCACCGTTCTCAAGGCCAGCCCCCGGCGATTTGTCAGTACCCCTTCTATCGAACGCATTGCCACCCGCGCTCTGCGTTACCTGCAATCGGGCTTTTCTGTTCATCTGCGGGGGCCTGCGGGCACCGGAAAAACGACACTGGCACTCCATCTGGCAGACCTGCTGGCGCGTCCCATCATGCTGATGTTTGGCGATGACGAGTTCAAGACCTCCGATCTGATCGGCAACCAGATGGGCTATACGCGCAAGAAGGTTGTGGATAATTTCATCCACAGTGTCGTCAAAGTTGAGGATGAACTGCGGCAGAACTGGGTGGATTCCCGCCTGACGCTGGCCTGCAAAGAGGGTTTTACCCTGGTCTACGACGAATTTAACCGCTCCCGTCCGGAAGTGAACAACGTTTTGCTGTCGGCACTGGAGGAGAAACTACTGGCGCTGCCCCCCAGTCATGGGCGCTCTGAATACGTGCGCGTCAACCCCCATTTTCGCGCCATCTTCACCTCCAATCCTGAAGAATACTGCGGTGTTCATGCCACTCAGGATGCGCTACTGGATCGCCTGGTCACGATTAATATTCCCGAACCCGACGAACTGACGCAGCAGGAGATTGTTGCACAGAAAACAGGGATTGACCGCGAGAGCGCCCTGATTATTGTGCGATTGATCAAAGCATTTCGCCTTCGCACAGAGTCTGAAAAGACCTCTGGCCTGCGGTCGGGTTTAATTGTTGCCAAAATTTGCCACGAACATGGAATTGTGGCGACTCCAGAGAACAGCGATTTCCGGGAGCTTTGCCAGGATGTCCTGACTTCCCGCGCCGGGTTACCTTTCCCAGAAGCGACCCGCCTGCTGTGGGAGGTGTTTAACGAGCAGATTTGTGGGACGGTTGAGATCCCGCAATTTGCCATTGGATCCATTACCGAGGAGATTGCGACTCCGGGAATCACTGCAACCGAGGAGTTTGTCATCGCATCGGACGCAGTTGCAGTTAGCCCACCGGAAGAGATCGTGACAGCGGAAGAAATTTCTGTTTCCACAGTGATTGGCACTGAAGAGGCGATCGCTGTTGAAGATTTTTGTGATGCTTCTAAAGCGGCGATCGTTGAGAATCTTCAGGATATTTACATCTATCCTGAAGATTCTCAACTGGTGGAAGAAAATGAAGACAAAAAGAATACGATTGCTAATAAGGAGATGGAAGCGATCGCAGAGCCTCTGGTTGTCGGTGAAGAAATTGAAGCGATCGCCAATTCAATAACTACTCAAGACCTTACCGATGATCATCTGGCAATCGAGAATGAAGCGATTGCCAATATGTCTGAGGACGCTGAGGAGGGAATAGTTGAAGAGGATGGTGGAGACAGTGCGATCGCGGAGGAACAGCCTGAGTTAACCGTTTCGACCATCGACACTGCCAACGAAGCGATCGACCTCTATGCAGCGGCGGCGTCCGACTCTTCTCCTGGTGGCGACCTGGCAGGCAAAGCCCCAGAGGGATTTCTGGTTCCCTATGAATCTGAGGTGTACGCCTACCTGCAACAGCACCCTAACGCCCGCTATTCAGAGATCGAATCAGCGCTCCACATCACCCGCTTTCAAACAGTGAACGCCATGCAGGTACTCACTCAGAAAGGTCTGACTCCTGCGAATAAATCCAATCACCGCAGCCGCCGGGAGGAGAAACGCGCATGACCACTGCTCAACGACCCATGCCCACAGCAACCCAGGGTTCGACGCTGGCGGATGTGCTGGAGCGCGTTCTTGACAAAGGCATCGTGATTGCCGGAGACATTTCCGTTTCCGTCGGTTCAACGGAACTCCTGTGCATCCGCATTCGCCTGCTGATCTCTTCGGTAGACAAAGCCCGTGAGATTGGCATCAACTGGTGGGAAAGCGATCCGTATCTCAGCGGTAGGGCACATCCCTTGATGGAAGAAAATCGTCAGCTCCAGGCACGGTTGGAGTCGCTGGAGCAGGAGCTGAAAGCGTTAAAAGCAGTTGGGTGAGATGAGGTTTATATCATGTCTGCTCGCAACCCCAGAATAAGAAGTGGGG
>JBIKWV010000595.1:0-4056 GCA_044356135.1 Elainellaceae cyanobacterium | reverse complement strand
CTGGACTTTTGACTAAATTGCGCCGATTTTTCCTGAAACGCTGACGCAGTCAGCGTTTCAGGAAAAATCGGCGCTAAAACCAAATATGCCGCGAAACGCCCTCTGCGAGGGCGTTTCGCGGCACTGTAGAAAAAATAGTCAAAAGTCCAGTTAAGGGGGTCAGGGGGTGTGCCCCTGCGTGGGGGCACCGCCTCCACACCCCCTGCACCTCATGCGAATGAAAACCGCTATAAAGGTTGATTCAGTAAAAGGTTTCGCAGTAATCTCCCATAAGGTTGATGCCTATTTGTCAAACTGTAAGGGGCTACCATGTCAGACGTATTTCTGGTTCGAGGCCGCTGGATTTTTACCGGGGAGACGACCCTGACCGATGGAGCGATCGCCATCCAGGACGACACGATTCTGGCGGTGGGCGACTGGGCCTCGCTGCGGGCCAGCTATCCCAGTGTGGCGGTGATGGGGTCTGAACAGTATGCCGTCATGCCGGGATTGATCAACGCACACCACCACAGCAACGGTGTTTCTAGCTTGCTGCAGGGGGTGGACGATGATTTTCTGGAGCTGTGGCTGTTTGCGCTATCGGGGCTGCGATCGCAAGACCCCACCCTCAAAACCCTGCTGAGCATTGCCCAATTACTGAAAAGCGGCGTGACAACGGTTGTGGATGTGGCCAGCGTTTCAGGGAACGTAGAGGACTGCTGGAGTAACTTAAAGGGGCGACTGGATGCGTATGAACAGGCTGGAATGCGCGTGGCGCTGACGCCCGGTGCCAGCTACGAAAGTATTCTGGTGCATGGGGAGGATGACGCATTTCTGGCGAGTTTGCCCGATACTCTGCGTCAGCGTCTGCAAGCCCTGATGCTGTTGCAGGAAGACTTAGCCCCAAATGACTACCTGGAGTTGATCACCGATCTGGTGAAGCGTTATCAGCCCCATCCCCACATTGATATCTGGTTTGGCCCACCGGGACCGCAATGGGTCGGGGATGAATTGATGCTCCAGATCGTTGATGCTGCACAACAGCTCAATACCCAGGTGCAAACTCACGCAGTGGAATCCTTCCACGAAAAGCTGATGGGGCCGCGCTTCTATGGAAAGTCCGTGATTGCCCATCTGAAAGACCTGGGCGTCCTCAGTCCCCAATTCTCGATCGCCCACGGCGTTTGGGTGACCGAATCCGATATTGAAATTCTTGCCGAGACGGGATCTGCCGTCAGCCACAACCCCAGTTCAAATCTGAGACTGCGGGCCGGAGTGGCTCCCCTGAACGCGATGCTGGCGGGTGGGGTGACCGTTGGCCTGGGAATGGATGGCACCACACTGGGAGACGATGAGGATATGTTTGCCGAAATGCGGCTGGCGGCACGGCTCCACCGCACGCCTCAGTTGGAGTCTCCTGCTCCCCGCTATGAGGATATTTTCCATCTGGCAACGGCAGGGGGCGCACAACTCATGGGGCAGGCGCAGAAGTTGGGCAAGCTGGCACCAGGCTACAAAGCAGATGTGGTGCTGGTGAGGTGCGATCGCTTTACCTGGCCGTGGATTGCGCCTGAAGCAGATCCGTTGCATGTGATGCTGCTGCGGGCGAAGGCAGGGGATGTGGACACAGTGCTGGTCAATGGCAGGGTGGTGTTGCAGGAGGGGATGCCCACGGGATTTGATCTGTCGGCGATCGGGCAGGAACTGGCAGCACAGTTGCAGGCCGCACCGCACCTCGATGAAAGTCACGCCCTGGTGGCGCAGGTGTTGCCTTATTTGACGCGGTGGTATGTGGCGTGGGGAGTGCCTGAGTTAAAGTCGTATGCCGCTTTTAACTCTCGCGTTTAGAGCCTTGCCCTGGCCAATCGACTGAGGATTCGGATCAGCAGATCTGTCTCGTTGAACGGTTTGGAAATGTACTCGTCGGCACCTGCGGCGGTGGCCTGATGTCGAAGATCAGAGTCCTGATGCTCAGTGAGAACCAGAATGGGTAGATGAGTCCATTGGGGATCGGTGCGAACCGCCTGACAGAGTTCGATACCGTTAAAATCGGGCATTTCAATATCCAGTAACAACAAGTCTGGTGTACAGGTTGTCAGCTTTTCCCAAAACTGCTGAGGATTATCCAGCGTGGTCACCTTTAAGTGGTGAGACTGTAATAGCGTTGTTAACGCCGCCAGCGTTGCCCGGTCATCATCCACAACCATAACCCGGGCTTCATGCTCCTGGGTGTGGAGGATGTGTTCGATGACGGAGAAGATCGTCTCAGGCAGCATCGGCTTTTGCAGGAAGGCACGGACGCCCGATTGAGCCACTTTCACACGGTTTTCAATCTCTCCGGATCGGGTCAAGACCACAACGGGAATCTCAGGCTGTTGTTGGGCCAGTTCCTTCAACAAATTCAGCCCAGCTTCGTTGGCGTCAGGAAAGGTGAGGCCGAGTAGAATCAGTGCAGGGCGATCGCCAGGGACAGTATCCGTTTTAGACGCCAACAACCTGACTCTGGCCGCTGCAATACTATCGAGTGAGTCCACCTGCAAATCCCACTTCTGACCCTCCAGCTTGAGCAGTTCCGTCAGCGTATCATCGTCATCAATCACCAGCAGTCTGCGGGAATTGGAAGACGATGCAGCCGAAATAGAGATCCGTTGTTTCTCCTGTAACAAAATCTCAGTCGATACAGTGACAGGTTGATCAACGGCTTGTGTTTGTGTTTCTTTTTTAAGTTGGCTCAACCATTCGTTGAACTGTCCCAGGTGTTGTGTTTCTAACGTCTCTTGAGAGGCCAACAACGCTTCCAACTGACGAGCCAGAAGCGAACCTTCCTCAAAACCATAAATCCCCAGAGAACCTGCCAGCTTGTGGGCTTCCTGCTTTCCCTGATGCTGTAATTCTGAAGTTAAGTTGTTTTGGGCAAGGGCGATCGCCACCTGTTCCAGCACCGCAAGCTGCTCATTGAAGTAGGATTGAAACTGGCCTTTGAGCTGTTCAAGCGCCTCGGCCAACTTCCCCTCAATCAGATTCTGTCTCCACTCCCCAGGTCTGTCAGACTCCGGAGTTTCAGGAGTTTCAGGGGGTGGGGGTTGTTCTGGCAGGGGTCTGAGCCGATAACCCATGCCATAGACTGTTTCAATGAAATCACTACTGGCCCCGGCAGCCTTCAGCTTCTGTCTCAGCGTTTTCATGTGGGTGTTGACCGCTTCTTCTCCGGGAAACGTGTCCGATGTCCACAGATGGTCAATAATGACACTCCGGCTGAAGATCCGGGTGGGATTAGAAATAAACAGCTCCAGCAACCCGTATTCTTTGGGTGTGAGATGGAGAAACTGGCCTGTATAGGTGAATTTGCTCGTACCAGGGGAGAAGTGCAGCTTTTCCCAGGTCAGGGTCGGTGGTAGGGTCGCACTGCCCCGCCGCAGTAGCGCCCGCATTCGTGCCAGGAGTTCTTCAAAGTCAAAGGGTTTGACCAGATAGTCATCGGCACCCGCATCTAAGCCCAGAACGCGATCGCCACTGCTATCTTTCGCCGTTAGCAGCAGGATGGGCACCTGGCACCCCTCCGAGCGCAGGTGCTGGCACACATGCAGCCCATCGATCTTGGGAATCACGATGTCCAGTAGAATCAGGTCGTAGCTGAACGCTTCAGCCAGCTTGAGCGCCATTTCTCCATCCCCAACATTATCTACGCTGTAGTGATTGAGAGTCAGCGCTTCACTCAGGGCCGCCGCTGTTGCCTGATTATCCTCTACTAGAAGGACTTTCATGGAATCATATGGGTGTGGCTTTTCTTTTCATCGCATCTCTCCAAGATACCCCATCCGCCCAGGCGGTGGGGAGGGATAGGAGCGGCAATTGAGGGGGATTGAACCCCTCAATTGCCAATACATTCGTACCAATGTAAAATGAGAATACGAGATGTTAAAAACCAAGATGTCTCGAAGCACCTTGAAAACCAGGGTTAGGGGGTTCTTGCCAGGAATGCTTGGCAAGGTAAAAACTCTGAGCACCAAGTCACTGAGATGCTTCTCTCCGTACCGTGGGACACACGGGATCGGGACTCTGAAATGGGTCAAAAAG
>JBIKWV010000022.1:0-13934 GCA_044356135.1 Elainellaceae cyanobacterium | reverse complement strand
AAAAAACCCACCAACCCCCCTGTTTGGGGGGGCCCGCGCCCCCCCCCCCCCCCCCCAAAACTGGGGTTTTATTCAACAGCAGATCCCTTTATATTTCAATGCGTGATGTCTTATAAAAGTGTTAAGAGGTTGTGACAACAATACTGGGGAAATGTGACTTGATATACAAATTGCGATTTGGAACTTCTGTACTTTTCTATAAGGAATATGAAAAGTAAATCAAGGGTGAAAGCATTATAGGCTCAGAAGATTGATTTTTTAAAATAGCAAATTGTATACAATCCATGTATACAGTATGCTGTATGAAATGTCTGGTTGAGTCATCTGTCAGATCCATTCACGGAACGACTGCGATCGCCAGTCTTTTGGGTTTCTGGCTGGTTGTCTTCTTTTTTCCTCTGTTCTGGTCACTGTTGTTGAGGCTGGCTTATGAGAGTGTTGTCCGGCTTGTCTTCCCCTCCGGTTGCTTCAGCCCAAGTCAATTCACCCGGTTCAGTATCGTCTTCTGGCCATACCCTGACTGTCGATAACGTGACGCACCAGTTTGGTAGTTTCGTTGCTCTGAAGCAGATTAATTTGGAAATTCAGCCAGGTGAACTCGTGGCCCTGCTGGGGCCAAGTGGCTGTGGGAAAACGACCCTGCTGCGGGCGATCGCCGGTTTCATTAAGCCCAGTAGCGGTCATATTTTAATTGACGGGCAACGGGTTGAGCATGTCCCCACCAATAAACGGGGTGTGGGAGTCGTGTTCCAAAACTATGCGCTTTTTCCGCACATGACCGTGCAGGATAATATTGCCTACGGCTTACGGGCACAAGGATTCAACAGCGCCCTGGCGAATGCCAAAGTTGAGGAAATGTTAGCGTTGGTGAAGCTAAGTCAGATGCGCGATCGCTTTCCCAGCCAGCTTTCTGGCGGACAGCAACAGCGGGTTGCGCTGGCCAGAGCGCTGGCGGTTGAACCCCGCATTCTGCTCCTGGATGAGTCCTTCAGTGCCCTGGATAAAAATCTGCGGTTAGATATGCAGATTGAGGTCAAACGGTTGGTTAAGCAGCAGGGCATCACCACCATTTTTGTCACCCATGACCAGGAGGAAGCCCTCAGCATGGCCGATCGCATCGCGGTCATGTCACAGGGCCTGGTACAACAGTTTGGCACCCCCACAGAGATTTACGATCGCCCTGCATCAGTTTTCGTCAGCAAGTTTGTGGGCACCTCTAACCTGTTACCAGCCAGGTTGGCGGGTTGGGACAACGATGGTTTTGGTCTGGTGGACATTGAGCCGGGAAGTGCGTTACGGATTGGGATGCAAATCACTCCTACCGTTGGAGAATCCCTGTATCTATCTATCCGTCCTGAGAATTTTCACATCTTTGCTGAGCCAGGTTTTCATCGCATAGCAGGGATGATCGAAGTGGTTTTGCCGTTAGGCTCGACGACTGTTTATGACATTCGCACGAATAGCGGTATTGAGGTGAAGGTAACTCAACCTCGTGTTGCCGGGTCTCCGCTCCTGGAGCCAGGGCAACAGATTTATCTGGAGCTTGTTTCTCCGCAAGCTTGCTCAGTTTTTACCAACGAATAGACAGTTTATTTCGAGTTCGCTGGTTTTACACTGCGTTTCATCAAGTTGTCTCTGTAAAGAGATGACCACAGATTCGCAGAAATTTTTCTCGACCTGTGACTCTTTCATCGACGCCCAATTCATTCAATCGTTTACTGAGGAATCTTTTATGTCTCATCGGTCTATGCAACGGATGTCACGCCGCACGGTGCTGGGGGCGGGTCTGTTTATGGGAACCAGCTTTGCACTAAAAGCTTGTACTACAGCGACGACTCCCAATCCTTCCACTCAGGCTGAATCTCCTGCCGCGCCTGCTGGGGGTGGTCAGCTTGTGACCGCATCCTTTCCTGGGGTCACCGAGGGACTTTTCCGGGACAAGTACGGGCCGCTGTTCAGCCAGACGGGGAAAGGGGAACTGACGGTTGTGCCCTTGCTGGCCTTTGAGCAGGTGGCACGGCTAAAGGCATCCCCCGCCAATCCGCCCTTTGATGTGGTGTTCCTGGATGACGGCCAGACCAATATTGCCCTCAAGGAAGGTCTGATCCAGCCCTTCCCAACGGATAAGCTTTCCAACCTGGCGAATATCGAATCCTCTTTCCTGAGCAAGCAGGGGCTTGCACCCATCTTCTACGTGCAGGGGATTGTGATCGGTTACAACCCAGAGCGCGTTAAAACACCGCCAAAGTCCTGGCAAGCCATGCTCGACCCCAACCTGGATGGTCGGGTGGGTCTGGTTAGCATGAACAGTATCCTGGGTACATCCTTCATGGTGGAACTGAGTAAGGTGAATGGGGGGAGCGAGTCCAACATCGATCCTGCCTTTGCTGCCCTGAAGCAAATTCTGCCAAAGGTGGGCGGTGTCGCCGCAAACCCCGGTGCCCTGGCTACGCTGTTCCAGCAGGGAGAAGTGGATATTGCGCCCATGTGGCACAGTGATGTGCTGACGTTGAAGGCGAAGGGCGTTCCTGTAGACTGGGTTGTACCGGAGTCGGGGATGATTGGGGCGCGGTACAGCTTCAATATTGTGAAGAATCCCAAGGCCAGTCTGGAAACCGCGATCGCCTACATCGACATGGTTCTCAGCAAGGAAGCGCAAACCATCGTTGCGGGTTCGCCCTACTACTTTGGTCCCTCCGACAAGACGATTCCCCTGGCGGCGGGCATCACTGAGAAGATCGGCGCGACTTCCTCGACTGAGTTTATGAAACAGGTCAACGTCCTCGATTGGCCTCAAATTAACGATCAGCGTCCTGCCTGGATTGAGCGCTTCAATAAGGAAGTGAAGGTTTAATCCAGATGATGAGAGTTGCCTGGGAAATTGTATTTTCCCAGGCAACCCTTAGGGCTTGTAAATGAATAACTTCACCCCCCTCAATCCCCCCTTGGTAAGGGAAACCCCCACCCCATCCCTCCCCTTAGCAAGGGGAGGGATGGGGTGGGGTCGGAGCGGACAAAGCGTGAGGTTATTTTTTTACAATGCCTTAATTCAGTTGAAGCCTCTGTGGAACTTCACATCATGATCAGAACGGCTCGATTTCCCCAGCTTTTTGTCCTACGGGAATGGCAATTAACGCTACCGCTGGCCTTGTTTCTGGGTCTGTTTTATCTTGCTCCCCTGCTGCTGATGGCGGTTGTGAGTGTATCTCAGCAGGGCGTGTCAGGTATCTCCTTCGCCAGTTATGCGCAATTCTTCCGCGACCCCGTCAACCTGAAGATTTTATTTGATACGGTCTGGATGGGAACGCAGGTTACGATTCTTTGCCTGCTTGTGGGTTATCCTCTGGCCTATGTTTATTCCCGTGCCAATCCCCTATGGCAGAAGGTTCTGACCTTTGCCATCCTGCTGCCGCTGCTGACGAGTGCGGTGGTGCGTACCTTCGCCTGGATTGTGATCTTAGGCCGTGAAGGGATTGTCAATTCCATTCTCCTGGAGCTGGGTTTAGTGGAAAATCCAATCCGCTTGCTGTTCACCCATCAGGGAGTCGTCATTGCGCTGGCTCAGGTGCAACTACCGATGATGGTGTTGCCGCTGGTCTCCTCCATGACACGCATTGATCTGAATCTGGAATACGCTTCCGCCAGCCTGGGAGCTGGGGCATGGCGCACCTTCTGGAAAATTGCACTACCGCTCAGCCTCCCTGGTATTACCGCAGGTTGTATGCTCACCTATGCACTGTCCGTGAGTTCCTTCGTGACACCTTCGATCATTGGTGGATCGAGTGTTCTATATATGCCCACCTTCATCTATCAGCAGGCGATGGTGTTGATTAACTGGCCATTTGCAGCCGCTATCTCGATCATTCTGCTGGTGACGGTGTTGACTATTGTGACGGCGTTTAATTCTCTCGATCGCGTTTCTCGGAGGTATCAGGCTTGACGATATCGTTGCCAGAGAAGTCTGCTCCTGGGCAGAGTGCCGTGGATTGGGAACGGCTTTCGTTCCGAGCGGCGATCGCCCTGGGAGCCACGATCGCCATTCTCGCCCTCAGCCTTCCCACCCTCGTCGTTCTCATCACCTCCTTCAGCGATGCAGAAACCTTGAAATTCCCGCCCACAGGTCTGTCCTTACGCTGGTATGCGTCGCTGCTCAACTTCCCCGAATTGCGGGCGGCAGTCTGGAATAGTTTTTTGTTAGCGGCCTTCACAACGCTCGTTTGCGTCGTGTTGGGGGTTGCTGTTGCCCTGCCCCTGGCTAATAGTCGCGCCCCATGGATTCAGGCGATTGACACGCTGGTGATGTCTCCCCTGGTGTTACCCGGACTGGCGGTGGGATTGGCGCTGCTGCTGTTCTTCAACCTGCTGGGCTGGCGGCTTTCGTTAATCACGTTGACGATCTCCCATGTGGTCATCTGTGCTCCCTACGTGGTGCGAACGACGATCGCCAGCCTCTCTCAAATTGGGTCTTCCCTCACAGAAGCCTCAACCAGTTTAGGGGCAAATTCCATTTACACCTTCTGGAAGGTTACGTTTCCTCTGGCGCAGCGGGGGATTATCGCAGGGGCATTTATTACATTTCTGACTTCGTTCGATAATTTGACCGTTTCACTGTTTCTTTCAGATGCGCGAACGCCACTGCTTCCGATCCGGATGTGGTCGATGATCGAGAACAATTTGGATGTGCGAACCGCAGCGATTTCGGGTGTATTGATTTTCATCACAGCGGTGTTGATGATTTTGATGGAGCGCTTTGCAGGGTTGTCGCAATTTGTGATGAAGAAGTAGACAACACCAGTACACTCCCTATTCCCGTTGGATATAAACCATGAAGCTTATTGGCGTTGACATTGGCGGAACCTTCACCGACCTGATCCTGGCGGATATCGAACAACAGCAGACCTGGATTCACAAAGTTCCCACCACTGTTCACGATCCCTCCATTGGCATGGTTGAGGGCATCCAGGCGATCTGCCAGATGGCAAACGTTTCACCGGAAGACATCAATCATTTCCTGCACGGCACAACCGTCGCCACTAATGCGCTGCTGACCCACGAAGGAGCGCGAGTCGGCATGATCACCACTAAAGGGTATCGTGACATCGTTCACATCGGACGACATCAGCGCCCCCAGCATTACTCCATCATGCAGGACATTCCCTGGCAGGCACGACCTCTGGTCATGCGGCGCGATCGCCACGTTGTCACGGAACGGCTGGGTCCCAAAGGGGAAGTGCTGACAGAACTGAGTGAGACGGAGGCGCAGGAAGCGATCGCCGCCCTCAAGGAAAAGGGGGTGGAGGCGATCGCCGTCTGCTTCCTCAACTCTTACATCAACGACAGCCATGAAGCGAAAGTGGCAGCAATGGTGAAAGAGATGTATCCGGAGGCATTCGTCACCACCAGCACCAGTATCTTTCCCCAATTCCGCGAATTCGAGCGGTTCACCACCGCTCTGATCAACGCCTTCGTGGGACCAAAGGTGAAATCCTACGTGGATCAATTATGGCAACGGCTCACGGCTCTGGCCGGAGAAATCGACCTGCATATTATGCGATCGAACGGCGGGGTGGCAACCGCTGAGGTAGCGGCTCAGGAACCCGTCACTCTGCTGCTGTCGGGGTTAGCCGCTGGCGTGTTGGGGGGTGCTGCGACGGGCAATCAGTCCGGGCGGCAAAAGCTGATCACCTTCGACATGGGCGGCACCAGTACCGATATTGGCATTGTCACCGAACAGGGTTTCGTTGAGGCAACCGCCCGTGATACCTGGATCGCAGGCTACCCCGTCCTGGTTCCCATGATTGATGTGCATACCATTGGGGCAGGAGGTGGCAGCATTGCCTATGTGGATGCCGGGAATGCCTTCCGGGTGGGGCCAAAGAGTGCAGGGGCGGTTCCGGGGCCTGCCTGCTACGGCAAGGGTGGCCTCCAGGCGACCGTCTCCGATGCCAATGTGGTGCTGAATCGTATCGACCCTGATCATTTCCTGGGCGGCGAGATGTCGATCTATCCCGATAACGCCTTTAAGGTCATGCAGGAACTGGCGGATCGGCTGGGCCTGGATATTTATGAAGCGGCGGCAGGGGTAATCACCATTGTCAATAACAACATGGCCAATGCGATTCGATCGCGCACCATTCAGAAGGGTCATGACCCCCGCCAGTTTGCCCTGGTTGCCCTGGGGGGCGCAGGCCCGCTTCATGCGGTGGAAGTGGCGCAATCGATGGGTATCCCAGAAGTGATTGTGCCCCGCTACCCTGGGATTACCTCCGCGATGGGGCTGCTCACGACGGACTTAAAGTATGACCTGATTCAGAACGAGTTTTTACTCAGTTCTGAACCGAATTTAGACAGGTTCAAGCAGGATGTGCGATCGCTTGAAGCACAGGTGTGTGAACAGTTGCGATCGGATGGTTTCCACGAGGATGAGATGACTCTGGAACGATTTGCGGATTGCCGCTATGTCGGTCAGGGCTATGAATTGCGAGTGTCGATTCCGGCGGGAGAGCTTGACGAAGAAGCGCTGGGTCAGGTGTGGCAGCAGTTCCACGATCGCCACACCGTCGAGTATGGTCATGCCTTCCCGCAGAATCCGGTTGAACTGGTGACGCTGCGGGTTACGGGAAAAGGCCCGATGCCCAAGCTCTCCGAGCTGCCCACTCCATCAGCAGGGGATCTGGAGCAAGCATGGTTAAAGACCACAGAAACCTACTTTCGAGTCAATGGCCAACTGGAGAAATACACCACGAATTTCTTTGAGCGCGATCGCCTTCCCATCCACGCCCAAATCGAAGGGCCAGCGGTGATTTTCCAGAAGGACACCACCACGCTCCTGCCGCCTCATACGCGGGCGATCGTGCAGTCGAATGGCAATCTGCTGGTTCAACTGGAACCGCAGCCTGTAGAGGAACAGCGCAAAGTGATGGAAGCTGTTCTGTAGCTTCGAGATGATTTCTTGTCTGGATCATTGAAAAAGGCGATCGCACCCACGCAATTCATGAAATCACCATGACATTCCTACTCAGCAAACATACCAAACAGCGCACACTACCCAAAATTGATCCGGTTACAGCCCAGGTGATCGCCGGAGCCTTAAACAGCATCGCCCTGGAGATGGGGCATAAACTCGCCCGCATGTCTTACTCCAGTATTATCCGGGAATCAGAGGACTTTGGAGCCGCGATTCTAGATGCAGAATGTCAGCAGTTAGCCGAGTGCGCCTACAGTACCCCCCTCCAGCTAGGCCCGATTCCTGGCTATATGCGGGGGGTGCTAAAAGCGATGGAAGAAGATGGCGAAGAGTTTTATCCCGGTGATGTCATCTTGCATAACCATCCGTACTACGGAGCATCTCATGGCCCTGATATCGGCATTGGCATTCCCATCTTCAAAGATGATGAGCTAATTGGTTTTTCCTTTACCACCGCCCATCATCTTGATATTGGTTCCTGCTCTCCCGGAAGCTGCGGCATTGTGGATGCGGTGGATGCCTTTGCTGAGGGATTGCAGTTCAAAGCGGTCAAACTCTACGAGAAGGGGGAGAAGAACCGCCAGGTGTGGCGGATGCTGCGCCAGAATATCCGCAGCGCCGATATTGTAGTGGGTGACATTGAGGCGCAGGTGGCGGCCTGTCGTGTGGGCGAACGCCGTTTTCTGGAATTGGTGGAACAGTATGGCTTAGCAACGGTGCTGGCGGCCAGCAACGAGCTAATGGACTACTCCGAGCGGATGTTGCGCAGTGCGCTCGAACAACTGCCCGATGGCTCCTACTACGCGGAGGGCTTCATGGATGGCTTCCTGGAAGATCCCGATCCCAGCAAGAAAGACCTCAAGGTGGCCGTCACCGTCACCATTCAGGGAAGTGACATGACCATCGATCTGACGGGCACATCCCCTCAGGTGGACGATCGCCCCATCAATATGCCCCTCGTCGGCACGGTGGACATTGCTATCTTTGTCACCCTGCGCTCGGTTCTCCTGGACACCGCCCTGATGGAGTATGTGCCGCAAAATTCTGGCCTGACTCGCCCCATTACCATCATTGCCCCCAAAGGCTGCCTCGCCAATCCCATTTATCCAGCTCCGGTAATCGCCCGCTGCTGCCCCGGCAACGTCGTCGCAGATACCCTGATGAGAGCACTGGCTCAGGTCGCGCCCCAAAACGTCAGCGGCGGCATTGGCAACATCAAAGTGACTTCCTACAGCGGCGTGATCGATGAGGATTACTGGGTCTACATGGACATCACAGAGGGGAGTTACGGCGGTCGTCACGGCAAGGATGGCATGGATGGCGTGGATACCCTGTACGCCAACACCCGCAATAACCCAATCGAAGATATTGAAGCGCACTTACCCCTGCGCGTGGTGCGCTATGAGCTGATTGAGGATGCAGCGGGAGCAGGAGAATACCGGGGTGGCTTAGGGTCGATCCGCGATATTCAATTCCTCGGCCGTGGACAGATGTCCCTGGAGGGCGAAGGGAACAAATATGCACCCTGGGGCATTTTCGGCGGTCGGGACGGAACACCGGGAGCGGTGCAGGTGTACAACCCGCAAAATGGCGATGAAATTGATTTACCCTCCAAGTTCCCCTGCCGCAAAACCCACTCCGGAGATACCTTACGCACCGTGAGTCCCTGTGGCGGCGGCTATGGTGACCCGTTTAAGCGCGATCCGCAAAAGGTGCTGGAGGATGTCCTGGATGGGTATGTGAGCGTGGAAAATGCGCGTCTTCAGTATGGTGTAGTGATTGATCCACAGACGATGGCGATCGAACGGGAGGCAACGCAGGCATTACGGAATCATCCTGCTCCCCATCATGGCCCCCAGCAGAAACCCTTGCTATGACATCCTCTATTGTTCGTGGAAAGTACGTCATTTGTAAGACGATCGATCGCCATCAGGTGCAAATGATTGACAACGGAGCCGTCTTTCAACAGGATGGTCGCATTGTCGATATTGACTCCTATGAGGCGATCGCCGCCCGTTATGATGCCGATGTAGTGATCGGCTCCAGCCATCATGTCGTGCTGCCCGGTTTTGTCAACAGTCATCATCACGTTGGCTTGACCCCCCTGCAACTGGGGTCGCTTGACTTTCCTCTGGAGCAGTGGTTTGCAACCCGCTTAGTGAGCCGCAGCGTTAACCCCTACCTGGATACCCTCTACTCCGCCTTCGAGATGATCGAGTCGGGGATTACTGCGGTGCAACACATCCACACCTGGCGACCAGGTCCTGCTTCCATCTGGCCTGGGATTGCTGAGCAAGTTCTGAAAGCGTACCAGGACATTGGAATGCGTGTTGCCTACTGTTTTGCGATGCGCGATCAGAACCGCCTGGTGTACGAACCTGATGAGGATTTTGCAGCGCGGCTGCCGGAACCGCTGGCATCGGATATTCGTCACCTGTTCAAGGCCCAGACGGTTCCCGTTCAGGACTATATGGAATTCTTTGAATACCTGTGGCAGAAGTGGGATCAGGGAGGGAGCGATCGCATTCACATCCAGTTAGCTCCCGCCAATCTCCACTGGTGTTCTGATAAAGCGTTGGAGACTGTGCTGGCGTATTCCAAAAAGTATTCCGTGGGCATGCACTTACATTTACTGGAAACGGCTTACCAAAAAGAGTATGCGTTTCGTCGTTCCGGTAAAACAGCAGTCAAGCATTTGTATGACCTGGGCTTTTTGGGCGAACATCTGACGCTGGGGCATGGGGTATGGCTCACCGAGGAAGACATCGAAATGGTGGCGGACAGCGGCACAATGGTCTGCCACAATGCCAGTTCTAACCTGCGATTACAGAGCGGTATCGCCCCCCTGAACGAGTATGCCAAACGGGGTGTGACTGTGGGTATAGGATTAGATGAAGCGGGGATTAACGACGATCGCGATATGTTGCAGGAAATGCGCCTGGTGCTAAAACTCCATCGCGTTCCGGGGATTGATGCCTTTGTGCCAACCGCTTCCCAGGTATTTCAGATGGCAACGGAACACGGTGCAGCTACGACAGGCTTTGCCAAAGATATTGGCACGCTGGACGTGGGCATGGCTGCGGATATGGTGCTGATCAACTGGGATGAAATCGCCTTTCCCTATCTGGATGACCTGATTCCGGTGATTGAGGCAGTAATCCATCGCAGCAAGACGAGTGCGGTGGATACAGTCATGGTGGGGGGTGATGTGATTTACCAGAACGGGAAGTTCACCCATGTTGATAAGGATGCAGTGTTGCAAGAATTAGCTGCCTTGATGAAAGCACCTCTAAGCCCCACTGAATTACGAATGCGAAAACTATCCAAAGAAGTAGAACCTTACGTCAAAAACTTCTACGAAGGATGGCTTGACCATTCCCGCTGTCATCCTTTCTACTGTCAAAATCATCGTCATTCCTCTTGATCATTTCCCTTATTCATTTCATACCATGAGCCATCGTGACTTTTTCGGCTACGGCGCAAACCCTCCTAAACCAGATTGGCCTGATGACGCATATTTGGCCGTGTCTTTGGCGATCAATCTGGAGGAAGGGGCGGAACCGTCGATCGCTATGGGGGACGATCGCAACGAAGCCGTTTATGAAGTCGTTGATGAGGTCGTTGGGTTTCCCGATCTTTGCATGGAGTCCCATTACGAATACGGAACACGGGTTGCAATCTGGCGGCTGCTGGATCTGCTGGATGTTTATGGCATCAAGGCAACCATGAATGTTTCCGCCCGTGTGTTTGAATGCTCGCCCTGGCTGGCCAAAGAGGTGGTCGCAAGAGGGCATGAAATTTGCGCCCACGGCTACCGATGGATACCGCAATACCACATGGATGAAGTGGAAGAACGGGCTATGATCGCGCAAACGGTGGAGGTTATCGAAGCGACGGCAGGGGTGCGTCCGGTGGGATGGAAGACGCGATCGTCCTGTAGCATGAACACCCGTCGCCTCCTGGTGGAGCATGGTGGCTTTCTCTACGATTCCGATTCCTATAACGATGATTGTCCTTACATTGTGCAGGTGGAGGGCCACAACCACGTTGTCCTGCCCTACAGTTTTGACAGCAATGATATGCGCTTTGCTGGCTCAGAAACGTTTCGATTAGCTCGTGACTTTAGCACCTATTTGATCGACAGCTTTGATTGGCTCTGGCAGGAGGGGCAAACGGTATCCCGCATGATGACAATTGGTCTGCATCCCCGTATTATTGGGCGATCGGGCCGCATCGTCAGCCTCAAGGATTTTCTGGACTATGCCACCGATAAAGGACACATCTGGTTTGCCCGACGGGATGATATTGCACACCACTGGCGATCGCGCTTCAATCTTTAACACCGTCCCCGCGTGCCAGCGGTGCCGCCACACCCTCTGTATTTGTGAAGGCTGTAAATGATGATTGAGATAGAGAGCGATTGCTACCCTCGTGATCTGGTGGGTTATGGAGACACTCCCCCCCATCCCCAATGGCCGAATGATGCCCGGATAGCGGTGCAGTTTGTGATGAATTACGAAGAAGGCAGCGAAAATTGCCTGCTTCACGGAGATGCAGGCTCTGAAGCGCTTCTAACCGAGGTGGTTGGTACCATGCCCCAGCCCGGTGTGCGCAACATGAGCGTGGAGTCGATGTACGAATACGGAAGCCGAGCTGGATTCTGGCGTTTGCATCGGTTGTTCACAGCGCGGAATATTCCTGTGACGGTCTACGGTGTGGCGATGGCCTTGACCCGTAACCCCAAAGCGGTAGCAGCCATGCTCAAGGCAAACTGGGAAATTGCCTGCCACGGCTATCGCTGGATTGATTATCAGCATTTTGAGATTGAGGCTGAACGGGAACACATGCAGAAGGCGATCGCTCTCCACACTCAACTCACGGGGGAACGCCCTTTAGGGTGGTACACCGGACGCACCAGCCCCAACACTCGCCGATTAGTCATTGAAGAAGGTGGCTTCCTGTACGATTCCGATAGCTACGCCGATGATTTACCCTACTGGGTGTATGACTACGGCAAACCCCATCTTGTGATTCCCTACAGCTTCGACAACAACGACATGAAGTTTGGCGCACCCCAGGGCTTCAATACAGGTGAACAATTTTTCACCTACCTGCGCGACACCTTTGATCTGCTCTACGCCGAAGGAGAAACTGCACCCAAACTGATGAACATTGGTCTGCACTGCCGCATCACGGGAAAACCGGGACGCGCTGCTGCCCTGGCCCGATTTCTGGACTATGTGCAGGGGTGCGATCGCGTCTGGTTCTGTCGTCGCATTGATATTGCCCATCACTGGCATCGCTATCATCCACCGCCAACGGTACTCCCTCCAACCAGTTGATGACACGCACGACATTCATCGCAGCAGCCGTAAAGAGATGCTGTAGATGCGTTTTTGTCAGTCCCACATAACGACAATTGCGAATCTCAAACCCTCGGACTGCTTGCGAAATGGTGCCTTCTACTCCGGCTCGAATCGCATACTGCTGCTTGATCCCATCCGTTTCTTGTCGTCTTCTAGTATGTTGCGGCTTAAGTTCGCATCTCATCCGTAGTGCAGGCTTCTAGTATGTTGCGGCTTAAGTTCGCATCTCATCCGTAGTGCAGGCTTCTAGCCTGCGCGGGCAAGATGCCCACCCTACGAGATGGTATATGGACTTCAGCCGCGAGTTATTGTCAAATGTGGTGTACACCGAAGAATCAAGCAGCGTCTCTGCTGAGTGCGAGATCGGGCTGTTGATCTGCTCGGACGCCATCTTTGAATGGAACGCCTTCAATCACTTCCGCCAGTCGTTTGAATCCTCGAATTCGAAGCCATCGCTTCTGGGTACTCTGCACCAGTTTGAACACCAGTGACAGAATGCTGTCAGAAGAAACGCAGCCTCTGGTCTTGTCCGTCCTCAAGCGCACGGTGGCAAACGTTGATTCAATCGGGTTGGTGGTGCGCAAATGCACCCAGTGTTCGGCGGGGAAATCATAGAACGCCAGTAGCGCCTGCTTATCTTTGAGCAAACACTCACAGGCTTTGGGATACTTGGCCTCATAAGTGTTGACAAATCGCTCCAACGCCTTGCGGGCATCGTCTCTGGTTTCTGCCAGGTAGATTTGATGGAGCGCCACTTTGGCTTGTCCTTGCTGGCTTTTTGGTAGTTTGTTGAGGACATTGGCCGTCTTGTGAACCCAACACCGCTGCACACGAGTGGTGGGGAACACCTGAGCCAGTGCCTTCCAAAACCCCAACGATCCATCCCCGATCGCCAGTTGAGGTGCTTCGACCAGTCCCTGGTCTACCAGGCGTAACAACATCGGTTTCCGACTCAATTCAGACTCTCGGAATCCTGCGTCTAATGCCAGTAACTCTTTGACCCCGCTGTCAGTAACACCAATGATGACCAGGATGCACTGGCGATCATCCTCGTTGCGGATATTAAAATAGATGCCGTCTGCCCACACATACACGTCGCGTTTGCCCAACAGCGATCGCCCCTGCCATTGTTGATGTTCAGTTGTCCATTTCGTTTTCAATGCGGCGAACGACTATGTGGAGCGTTTAGCGCTGTATGGCGTTGAGGTCAGTATGGCGGATGTCGGAGCAGCATGGCAGAACGGCTACGCGGAGCGGTTGATGCGGACGATCAAAGAGGAGGAAGTGGATTTATCAGAGTACCGGAACTTCCGAGAAGCGTATGAGTAGATCGGGCAGTTTTTAGAGGATACGTACATGAAGAAGCGAATTCATTCGTCATTAGGATATCTAACGCTGAGTGAATATGAAATGAGATGGAATAAACAACAGAAGGAGGATTATGATATAAGAGAAGAATCGTCTTAGAAGTCCGATTTTGCTGTCCGAACCCAGGGGTTCACTTCAGGTGACAGTTGACCCATCAGAAGGTACACTTATGGGACTTGCCATAAAATAAAATCCCAGTTTCAGCGTGGCGCGGCGGAGCCGCGCCCCGCTGA
>JBIKWV010000594.1:0-4060 GCA_044356135.1 Elainellaceae cyanobacterium | reverse complement strand
AGATAGCATCTTGTCAAGTGACTTTCAGGTTAAAAGATCACACTCAACCATAATTGCCTATTCTAGATTTAACTGTGCTCCCCATCGGTCCTGAGCGACAAAGGTGCGATCGCTCGGAATTGGGGCAACGGGTTCCGTCAGGGTAAAACTACCTGCCTCGATCCATTGCTTCAGTTCCAGGGCAACCTGCCGTGATAGAAAAATACTGGCCAGGGGGGCAGCTCGAACCGATTTACCATCAATGGTAATCCGTCCGCTTTTGAGCTGAGCATAGCTGACCAGGCCAAAAGTCGGACGAACCCGTCGGGGAATGGAAAAATCAACGACCGGAGCCACCAGATCCTGATCCTGAACAGCACAGTGTAAGACAACCTCCTCCCGCACCACCGGAAGTGGCACTCCCACCCCCAACATTAATGAGGGGCCATAGCTTTTAAAGTAGCAACCACGCACCCATTGGGGATTCATCTGTTTGGCGTCCCCAATCAGGGCAAGCGTTGAGGCAGGTCCAATTGGCGTGCGATTGGGCAATCGTTTTTGCAGGGGGAAATGTTGAGTTCCCTCCCAGGCGACATAACCGATTCCACCGCCCAGGAAGATGCGGCTGCCGATGCCCACCAGTTGTAGATCGGGGTCGTTGAGCAACGGCGAAATGGCCCCAGGATTAGAGTAGACGGCGTTGCCCAGGCGCGGTTGTAGTGGCCCCAGGTAGGTGAAGAGTGGGCGATCGCCCCCATTCACTCCCACAATAAAGTTCTGATAGAGGTTGCGGGGATTATACAGATAGAACTGGTTGATGGTGTCACGGGTAATCGTGGTTTCCATCGAAGCCCGGGGATAGCAATCCGTCACCTGACCGATCGCCCTCAACCGCACCGACTTTCCCGCAATCAAGTCTGCAATCACATGGCCACCGCCCCATTCCCGCAGGGGGGTGCGCAGGCGATCCCGAGCTTCTTCGACTTCTGAAGGTTCTCCCATGCCGGAGTATTCTGCAATCTGGCTGGCTCCCAGGTACAGGTCTACCGCTCCAAATCCGGCATAGGCCATCACCCCATCCATCCAGCACTGACGAATTTTAATTGGAGGGTCGGTGTGCCCCAGGTTGATCACCGCCCCAGAGGACTCCATCGGCTCGAAGGTGCCTGTTGTAACCACATCGACCTGCTTCGCTGCCTGAGTCACGCCGACTTCCTGCACTCGTGCCTTCAGCTCTTCGACCGTCCACACGACCGCTTTTTTCTGCTGAATTTTTTCATTAATTTCGGCAATGGTTCGCATGCCTCGCTTTACTCCTCCCAGTGTTTCGCCCGCTCAACTGCTTTCTGCCAGGTGAAAAATCGAGTTTGTGCCTGCTCTGCGCCGTTCTCCGGTACAAATACCTGGTCAATCTCTCGCCGCTGCACCAGTTCCTCGTAGTCCTGCCACACTCCTGCCGCCAGCCCCGCAGCGAAAGCGGCTCCCTGAGCAGTGGCATCCAGCACGGCGGGCCGTTCGACGGGAATGCCCAGCGCATCTGCCTGAAACTGCATCAGGAAATTGTTCTGGCAGAGACCCCCGTCTACCTTCAAGTTGGTGATAGGGGTGCCGGAGTCCTGGGCGATCGCCTCCACCACTTCTTTGACCTGATAGGCGATCGCCTCCAGCACGGCTCGCGCCATGTGCTCCCGCTGGACCCCAGCCGTAATGCCCAGAAAAGCTCCCCGTGCGCTCATGTCCCAGTGTGGCGCACCCAGCCCACTGAGGGCTGGCACGAAGTAAACGCCTCCACTATCTGACACCTGCTCCGCCATCTGGTCCGTATCCGATGCAGCAGTAATCAGCTTCAGGCCATCCCGCAGCCACTGGATACAGGAACCCGCTGTGAACATACTCCCCTCCAGCGCATAGCTAACCTGGGCAGGCTTGCTCTCGGTCCAGGCAATGGTTGACAGCAGTCGGTGCTGCGATCGCGCAATTTGCCCCCCCGTGTGCGCCACCAGAAAACAGCCCGTGCCGTAGGTGCATTTGAGCAGACCGGGGCGATCGCACCCGTGGGCCAACAGTGCTGCATGTTGATCGCCCAGGACTGCCATGATGGGAATTGCTGCACCCAGGAGATCCGGGTCGGTGGTGCCAAACAGACTCAGGCTGGGTTGCACCTGGGGGAGCCAGTTCCTGGGAATTTGGAACAAATTCAGCAATTGCTCATCCCACTCCTGTGTGGAGATATTGAATAGCATGGTGCGACTGGCATTGGTGGAATCAGTCGCGTGGACGCGCCTCCCCGTCAGGTTCCATAGCACCCAGGTGTCGATAGTCCCCGCCAGAATGTTGTCCGGTTCGACGGGGGGATTGTCCTGCTCAACCTGCTGTTTCAGCCATGCCAGCTTGGTGGCAGAGAAGTAAGCATCCAGCACCAGCCCAGTTCGCTCATAGATTGGGCTGGCCTGTCCCTGTTCGGTCAACTGCTGGCACAGAGGCGCAGTGCGGCGATCCTGCCAGACGATGGCATTGTGCAGGGGTCTTCCAGTTTCCCGATCCCACAGCAAACAGGTTTCCCGCTGCACCGTAAGGCCGATTGCCCGAATTTGAGACGGTTCAATTTGAGCCTTCTGGAAGGTGGAACGAATCACCCAGCAGGTGTCTTCCCAAATTTCACGCGGGTCGTGCTCCACCCAACCGGGCTGGGGGTAGTACTGCGTTAGCTCCTTATAGGACTGGGCAGCAATCTTCCCCTGAGCGTCGAACAGAATAGCTCGATTCCCGGTCGTCCCCAGATCGAGTGCCAGTACATACGTAGCGATCGCGTTCATCAGTGTCTTTCCCATCTCCTGTTCCGAGTGTGCCAGAGTTTGCGGTGCTGTACCGGGGTTGTTTGCGGACTGTCACACAATCTCCTGGAGATCAGCCCCCAGGAGGTCAGGAAAGTTTGGGAAAATGATTAAAATAACCTATAATTTCGATAGGAGAACCGTTTCGTGAGCTAGCGGGTTTTCCTCCTATAATGATCGCTTAAATCGTCAAAATTTTCACCTGGATCTCCGGCGACCCGGACACAGGATTTAAGAAGAAAATTTATACGCTCAAATTTTCTCAGCTTAGAGGTACTGTTCATGGAGAGCGCCGAGCCAGTCAGAAGAGGTGGCCGCAGGTCAAAGACAGCCGCACAGGAAGCGGCAGCGGCGAAGCCAGCGGATAAAGTTGTCGAGTTGCAGAAGCTTGTGGTCGAAGAGAAACCTGCTGAGGCCGAGAGCAAAGCGAAAAGTGAACCCAAGAGCGAATCAAAAAGTGAGGCAAAAACTGAAGTGACAACAGCACTCTCCGTCCAAACCCCTGGTGAAAAGCCAGCCAAGCGCGAATCCGTTCAGATCACTGTGTCTGGCTCTATCTTTGATCGCCCCATTGGCCCCGGCTCCATTGAAGTCTACGAAAGCATTTCTGTGGCTGGGATGCGCCCCATCGCCGCCAGCGACCTGAAAGTTTACGGCACCATTCTGAATGATCGTCCAATTATGGCCAGCGATATCGAAGTCCTGGATGTCACCATCCCCGGTCAGCGCCCTGTTTTCTCCAGTGACATTGTGGTGCGCGACGACCTGACGCTCCCCGGTGGTCGCCCGATTGTCGCCAGCGATGTTCGCCTGCTGGAGGCAGAACTGCTTCCCGGTGGTCGTCCGATCGCTTCGAACGATATCGACAACGATATGGCAGACCTGATTGGGTACATCGACTAATCGAGTCCTTCTCGGTTCTGTGAAAACTGAAAATCTAAAAAATTGACCTGTCCGATTAACGGACGGGTCAATTTTTTAGACTGTATTTTTCCTGCAATGCCGCGAAACACTCTACTAGAGACCGTTTCGCAGCATATTTGGTTTTAGCGTCGATTTAGTCAAAAGTTCAGGGATAGGGAAGAAGCGAATTCCGCAGAGCACGGCCTTAATGGGGCTAAGGGTTTTGCGGATTAATGAAGTACCAGTTTTAGGGGCTTGCCATAAAATAAAATCCCAATAAAATCCCAGTTTCAGCGTGGGGGGGGCTCGCGCCGCCCGCCGGGAACAGGGGTTTTTTTTAAAAC
>JBIKWV010000592.1:0-4061 GCA_044356135.1 Elainellaceae cyanobacterium | reverse complement strand
CACCTGATAGAAGCCTGAACTGTCCGCCCCACCGCCCCCGCCACCAGCCCCACCGCCACCACCCCCAAAGCCAGGAATGCCACCATTGCCCCCACCACCGCCCTGACCCGGCTGATCGCCAACCAGGAAAAAGAAGCTTTGACCGCCGCCGCCGCCGCCGCCGCCACCGCCGCCTTCACCAAAACCACCATTGGCTCCGTCCTGACCAAAACCACCCTGGAAATTTCGCCTGGCTTGAGAGCCGTTAAGTCCACCCGCGCCGCCAGCAGCACCAGTACTGCCCTCGAAGCCGCCGCCTCTGCCGCCTGCACTGCCGTTATCACCCCCCGTACCGAGATTGCCGCCATTGCCGCCTCTGCCTGCGGTGCCCGTGGCATTGCCGCCTCTTGCCGTATTGTTGAGGAAACGGACTTTATTGATCTCAACGGTGGCATTCTCAATCAGCAGCGCCCCGCCTGCTCCCAAACCGCCGCCGCCGCCATTCACGCCGGTAGCCCCCTGGGTAGTGCCATTTTGCAAGGTTAAGTTGCTGAAGCTAGCGTTGCCGTTGAGGATTCTAAACAGCCGATTCACTCCTGTTGCACCTCTGATGGTGGCATCACTACCGTTGCCAATGAATTCGATGCTGTTATTAAAGACGGGGTTGACATTAATTACGGGGAGTGTGCGGGTCAGGGTGATGCTGCCGGTGATAAAGATGCGATCGCTTCCGACTGTCGAGTTTGCCTGGTTAATGGCATTAAATAACTGATCGGCAGTGCTGACCTGAAAGTCTTGTAATACATCTTGATACGCCTGCATCGCCTGCACCTGCAACGCCAGCGGTGCCTCAATTAAGCCTGTAGTGTATTCCAGCAGCCAATCGCCGCCCAGAGCCGCATTGCCCGTCAGGTCGTCGGACGCTGCTACATCCGCGTCGGTAAGCTGGCTTAACTGGTTCACAAATCCCTGACCGATCGAATCTGAGGCGACGTTGCAGCCATACAGCAGCAGATCGGCATCTTCAGTCAGGGCCGTTTTCCACTGGTTTAGCGAGTCGGCATATTGGGCGATGGTCTCCTGACTTAACGTAGTGCTACCTAAGCGCAAACGACCGGATGAGCCATGCCCAATCAAGTGAATACCGCTGATGTTGCTGCGATTTGCTAACATTGCAGTAATTTGAGCGATGCCGTCCTGAGTCGGGTCGAGCAAAACAGCTTCTACGCCTGGAAGTGTCGATAGGGCAAGCTGTTGAGCGTTTTCGACCGTGCCATCGATAAACACAAGGGAGTTAGGGCGATCGGCAGATGCAGGGGTTGAAGTTACGGGGGCCTGTAACAAATTCATCGTGAGGGTCTCCAGAAGAATGAGTGAATCGATTGCTTGAGTTTGTAACGCTTGCTACCAATCCTAAGAAGCTTTCAACAAAAAACCATCTGAGAAAGGTCTTTATCTCTGGTCAGCAAAAGATAGAACTCCAACTCAACGATCGCTGGGGCGTGCCGCCCTCGTCTCTAACTTTCGTTGATATAAATGGGCGATCGCATCAACGAAAGTTATAATTTGTCCTCATAGAGTAGCCAGTCTGAGGAATCTCGCAGTATTAGTAAGTAGATAGCTAGATTAATCTGTACGCATACCCCTCTCATCGGATAGGACTGAGTATTTATGAGCGCAACCCTCAACACCCAATCCATGCCCTTCCGCTTCTTGTTGTATACAGAGTGGGTAATGCTCGGCAGTTGCGGCGTGATGGCAGTGGTTGAAGCGTGGCAAACACAGCGAATTCCGGTCGCTCATATCCTAATCTTGCTAACCTTGCTGGTGATGGGATTGGCACTCCCTAAAGTCAAGCCTGCCCTGGCTTACCTCTACACCGCGCTGCAAATGGGGCTAATTCTGATTGGCACGACCCTGGGCTATCTTCACATTCTGCCAACGCTCTACTTGATTGTGATGATTCGCAGTTGCTTTCTGTTGCCCCCCCCCGGGCGCTTGATCGTTGCGAGTTTGTCCTTCCTTTTCTTTGCGATGCATCAGATGCAGTATTTAAACGCTGTCATGCCGCTGTGGTTGCCAGGAATCGGAGAGCAACGCATCTGGATGCACCAAATTGCCGAATTTTTGATGTTTGGCTTAAGTTTGTTTCTGGTATCTCGACTCGTCACGACCCTGATGGCGGAACGCAGAACCCAGGAGAAACTGACTCAGGCACACCAGCAATTGCGTCAGTACTCGCTACAAATGGAAGAACTGGCAGCCGTGCAGGAACGCAATCGCATCGCCCGCGAAATTCATGATTCCCTCGGTCATGCCTTGACAAGTCTGAATGTACAACTGCAAACCGGACTCAAGCTCTGGCAGCGAAACCCAGAGGAGGCCCACGCATTTCTCGAACAGGCCCAACAATTGGGGACGATGGCAATGCAGGAGGTGCGTCAATCAGTCAGTGCGCTGCGGGCAGATGAGCAACCCGCATCACCCTTACAGGAGACGATCGCCACCCTGCTGCAAGAATTTCACCAAAGCACGGGCATCCCCATCCATTCAACGATTCACCTGACCACAACTTTATCAGCCGCAGTCAGCCGCACACTCTATCGTCTGACGCAAGAGGCGTTAACCAATATCTGCAAACACGCAGAAGCCACGGAAGTTCGACTGGATTTGAAAACTGAATTAAATCAAGTTTATCTAGCGATCGCCGATAACGGACGCGGTTTTTCCTATCCTCAAGCAACTGCCGGTTATGGATTGCAGGGAATGAAAGAGCGCGTCGCTGCCATGAACGGTGAGTTTTATCTGCAAACAAGTCCAGGTCAGGGATGTCAAATTACGATTACCCTGCCCCTTAACAATGAGATATAGCGCTTCACGCCTGGATAAGGTACAGATTTTTAAGAGAGAGCCGCGCTCCGCGAGGCGCGCGCTCAAAAATCTGTACTTCACTGGAGCGAGAAACACAATAAAGGAAAGTTACTCAGGATAAATACTTATGATGATTCGTCTATTGTTGGTGGATGATCAAAGTCTTATTTGTCAGGGACTGAAAGCGATGCTGTCCCTGGAGGATGACCTTGAGGTGGTGGGCGTTGCCAACAATGGCGAACAAGCGTTAATACAAGTGGAAGCCCTGCGCCCAGATGTCGTCCTCATGGATGTGCGAATGCCTGCTATGGACGGACGCGAAGCAACCCGCAAAATCTGCCAGCAATATCCGCAAACCAAAGTGTTGGTGCTGAGCACGTTTGATGATTCTCAATACATTGCCGATGCCATTCGTGCCGGTGCCAAAGGGTATTTGCTGAAAGATATGCCTTCTGAAGAGTTGGCTCAAGCGATTCGTGCTGTCCATCGGGGCTACGCCCAACTCGGACCCGGCTTACTTGAAAAGTTTGCTGCATCGGTAGGCACTTCAGCAGCCGCTGCCCAACCAGAACCTGCCACGCCGCCCAACCTCACTCCACGAGAACAAGAAGTTTTGCAACTAGTTGGTCTGGGCTATACCAATCGGGATATCGCCCAGTCGCTTTACATTTCAGAAGGCACCGTTAAAACTCACGTCACTCATCTGCTCAACCGTCTCAACCTGCGGAATCGTTCCCAACTAGCAATTTATGCGAATACGGTTTGTGGTTTTGCTGGCAAACCAAATTTGTCTGGTCAGGATTGACTTTGCCTCCTCCAACTATTGAGTAAGGGATCTGCTGTTGAATAAAACCCCAGTTTCCGCTTGGCGCGGTGAAACCGCGCCAAGCGAAAACTGGGGTTTTACTGAGATTTTATTTGATGGCAAGCCCCTAACTTAACTGGACTTTTGACTAAATCGGTGCCAAAATCAAGTTCGCCGCGAAATGCCCTCTGAGAAGGCGTTTCGCGGCATTGTAGAAAAAATAGTCAAAAGTCCAGTAACTAAGGTAACGGATGAGGAGTTTGAGGCAATCTCGCGGCGACGAGGAGCCTCTCCCCGGAACAATGCTGCGAAGCGGCGAGTGGAGCGGGTGAGCGAGAAATCGTCAACGATCTAGTAGTCCACCAAAGAAACTTTGCCTGGTTAGTGTGGCGCGCTTCGCGCGCCA
>JBIKWV010000593.1:0-4061 GCA_044356135.1 Elainellaceae cyanobacterium | reverse complement strand
AATTTTTGTAGAGAGCCGCGCTAAGCGCGGCTCTCTACAAAAATTCAGCCCTGAATTAAGCAACGCCAAATTTTCCTGGGCAAACCTGAGCTAATCTGAGGATCGACGCATCCACGCTCTTTGCTCCTTTTCCCCGCTATGAGAAACTTCTGGTTCCGCGCCTGTGCCTCACTCCTGCTCTCCGGTTTGCTATGGATTGGCGGTTGGATATTTTCCCCCAGTGCGCTGGCGCTGGTGCAAATTCGCCTGTTCGACCTGTCGTACCAGAGCTGCCCCGAAGAAATGGCAGTGGGAAGCGTTACTTCCAACGGCAGCAGTCAGCCTGCCAACTGTTTCCTGATCACTGGAAAAGCCGATAATCCGTCGGGTAAGCCTGTGCTCAACGCCGACATCTTTGGCCGGATCTACGACGCCAACCACGACTCTGTGATGCAAAACCGGACACGGGTTGGCTCTATCGAAGAGGTGCCTCCCGGCATCAGCGACTTTCAACTGCGGATTACGGTACCTGCGAATCAACCATCGCCATTGCAGTTGGAGCAGTTCAAAGCAGCAGGCTTTGTGGGAAAGGTTCGACGTTAGGTGTGCCACCCCAGTTCCCCCAACTGCACCAGCAGAAACGATAGAGTAGATCTGCTCCTTGCTACTCTATTTCATGAGCCGTTTTCCAGCAGATCCCTCCCCCTCGGACCCTAAGCGCCCTTCGTCCACTGATGCCGACTCCTCTGAGGCCGACCTGGACGAACAGTTTCGGGAAATGGAGGCCGAACTGGAAGCACCACCTAACCCGTCCCGCTATTCTCAAGCCAGCCGCAGACCACTGCCCTCGATCGCTGCAGATGGGGCAGGGAAGGCGGCTCTGCCCACCCTGGTTCTGGTTGAAACCGCATTCCTCGCCAGCACCACCAGCCTGCTGTGGCTGGCCAGCTACTACCTGAGCCTGGTACCCTGGATGCGGATTCTGTTCCCCCTGCCGATCGCCCTGGTTTATCTGCGCTGGGGCAATCGAGCGTCGTGGATGTCCTGTCTGGTGACGGGGCTGCTGCTGTCGGTGCTAATGGGGCCATACCTGAGTCTGCTGTTCATCGTGCCCTATGGATTGTTGGGGGTGCAGCTTGGAGCGCTGTGGTATCGACGGGTCGGCTGGGAAGTGTCTATTCCCCTGGGGATGCTGTTATCAACGCTGGGTTTTTTCTTTCGGGTCTGGATTCTATCAGTGTTCCTGGGGGAAGACCTGTGGGTGTACCTGACTGCCCGGATCAGCGATTTTCTGGAGTGGGTGCTGTCCCTACTGGTAGGCTGGGGCATTTTGGGTGTCGGGGCACTGGGGCAGGTGAATGTGACGGTCGTTCAACTATTTGCAGTGGGCATGGTGCTACTCAGCGATCTGGTCTACCTGTTCACGATTCACCTGGCGGCATGGCTGCTGCTGGATCGCCTGGGTAACCCGATTCCTGATCCACCGCGCTGGGTGCAGGTTCTCCTGGAGGAAGAGGTTTAGTGGAGCAGGAGGCAGAGCCTTTCAAAGCCCGCCTCCAGGCGAAACCTGGGGGCGAGGGTAATTTTTCCTGAACATCGCACATCGCGGGGTCACACTCGCTGGTAGCGCATTCCCGGTAGCTGAGCCACCAGGCCCTCCAGTTCCAATTGCAGCAGCGCACTCTGCACGCTGGGGGTTGGTAATCCTGCCTGCTGGACAATGCGATCGATGGCGATCGCCTCCCCAGAAATCACGCTCAACACCTGCTGGAGATCGGGCGGCAGTTCAGGTGGGGGGCTGGGAGCCTGGGCAAACAGAGGGAGTTGCTCCGAGGCAACAGCATCCAACTGGGGAATCGCACCCAGGAGATCCAGCAGGTGCGCTTCGCTCAGAACAATCTGTGCGCCTTTGCCAATTAACTCCAGGCAGCCAATCGACTTGGGATTGTCCACGGCACCGGGCAGTGCGTAGATGTCGCGCCCATAGTCGTTGGCCAGACTGGCGGTGATCAGTGCCCCGGAGCGGCTGGGAGCCTCCAGCACCAGCGTGACGCGGCAGAGGCCAGCGATGATGCGATTGCGACGGGGAAAGTGGGCGCGATCGGGCTGGGTGCCAGCGGGATATTCGCTCAACAGCAGTCCCTCCTGGTCAATCCGCTGAGCCAGCCGCCGATTAGACGCTGGATAAACAATATTTACACCTGTGCCCAGAACGGCGATCGTTCGCCCACCTGCCTCCAGGCAGCTATGGTGCGCCACGGTGTCAACTCCGTCGGCCAGTCCCGAAACAACGGTGAATCCTGCGGTGGCAAGGGTTGTACTGATTTTGCGAGTCCAGCGTCTGCCGTACTCGGAGGGCGATCGCGTCCCCACCAGGGCGATCGCCATACCTTCAGTGTCCCGCAAACTCATCTGCCCCCGATAGTAGAGAATAGGTGGCGGGTCAGGGATTTCCAGCAGCAGGCGGGGATACTCCGGGTCAGCGGGCGTCCAGAAGTTGGGATTTTTCTCGGAGTGTTCGGCCAGCAGGGTGTCTGGATTGAGGTGCGATCGCCGCTGCACCACCATTGCTGCGGTGACTTCTCCTAACCCATCTACGGCTTCCAGATCGGCAGCACTGGCTTCCCAGGCGGTTTCCAGAGATCCAAAGTGTTTGTAAATCCGCAGCAACAGCGTCGCACCAATACCATAGACCTGTGACCAGGCCACCCAATAGGCTCTCTCATTTTGCAAGTTCCGGTTCTCCTTCGCAGCACCCTGACTTAATGTGCCCGTAGTTGCGGAAGTTTGTGATGCAATTGTCCCCAATCAGGAGAGAATCAAACGAAAGAAACCCCACCTGCAATCAAAATGGCTCAGATCATTGCGGACTACGAAGGCTTCCAGGTGCGAGCAGTACAATCCCCAGGAGATGGCGAACTGTTTCTGGACGTACCTGGCGTGGTGTACGCCAACGACCCCCGCTGGGTTCCCCCAATTCGCAGCAGCGTCGCCAGTAATTTCAAGCCAGACAATCCCTTCTTCACCTACGGCAGACTGCAACAGTTCATCGCCACTCGTCCCGGCAAAAGTGGCATGGAACCCTTGGGGAGAATCGTGGCATCGGTGAATGATCGCCTGATTGAGCGGGAGGGCGAGAAGATTGGGTTATTTGGATTCTTTGAGTGTGTGAATGATGGAGCGATCGCCCGTGCCCTATTCCAGATGGCGACAGACTGGTTGCGCGAACAGGGAATGACCAGTGTGCGGGGGCCGATTGATCTCTCGACCCACAACGGCTGTCTCTGCCTGGTGGACGGCTTCGACTCCGCACCGCAGATCATGATGCCCTACAACCCGTCCTACTACCCTGCGCTAATCGAAGAAAACGGCTTCTCCAAAGCAAAGGACGCCTACGCCTACTACCTGTCTCTGGAGCAACCGCTGTCGGAGGAATTTGAGAAAGCGCACCGGATTGCGCTGAAGTCGGGGGTCACCTTCCGTCCCATTCATACGAAGGGAGAGGAATTCGAGCAGGACTGCATTTCCCTGTACCACCTGTTCAACCGCGCCTTCGCTCCCAACTGGAGTTCCACCCCCCGCACCCAGGAGGAATTTCTGGAGGAGGCCAAATCGCTGCAAACCCTGGTGGACCCCGATGTCTTTCCGGTTGCGGAGTACAACGGTGAGATGATTGGTTTCTTTATGGGCCTACCCGATTACAACATCGCGCTGAGACACGTCAACGGACGATTGAACTGGCTGGGCATCCTCAAGTTTCTCTGGTTCCGGCGGCAGATTAATCGGGGGCGGGTGATTGCGATCGCCTCTCTGCCCGAATATCGTCGCAAGGCCGTCCCTTTGGCGCTGATCTACCTGGGAATGAAGGGGGGAACGCTCAAGCGCAAACCCTACACTGGAGCGGAACTGTCCTGGGTGTTTGAGGATAACATGCCTTCACGCAAAGTCATCGAAGCCTCCGGGGGAAAGATCTATAAGACCTATCGGATTTACGAGAAGGGTTTGTAACGATTGCGTTTCTCGCTCTAGTGAAGGACAGACTTTTGTAAGAGACTGGATTTTTGACTATTTTCCCCATAGCG
>JBIKWV010000591.1:0-4065 GCA_044356135.1 Elainellaceae cyanobacterium | reverse complement strand
ACTCCTGGTCTTGGTGACCAGCCTCTTTTCCGTATCAACGGTTTCAACAGCCTGGGCAACTCCTCTGGCAACGAATATAAGATCCTCCGCGTCGCCTGAGCAACCTCCAGCAACGACCGTTACTGACTGGCTCGCCCAAATTGAGGCATCGCTGGTACAAATTACGGATGTGCGGATTGATTCAGCCGCATCAGGGCTTTCCATCCTGCTAGAAACAACAGGTGGTGAACTGACCAGTCCCACCACTAAAGTTGACGGCAATGCTCTGATTGTGACGGTTCCGAATGCGGTGCTGGCATTGCCGAATGGTGGAGACTTTGAGGAATTTACACCAGCAGAGGGCGTTGCCCTGGTGAGCCTGACCAATCGTTCGGGTAATCAGGTGCAGGTGGTAATTACAGGAACAGACGCGCCCCCTGTGGCCAATGTCACTGCTACAGCAACAGGTTTAGCCCTGAGCGTAACGCCAGGAGTGGCGCAGGCTGGAGCAGCCGATGAGGCCATTCAGGTTGTGGTGGAGGGGCAGAATGAGGGCTACGTTCCGCCTCCAATTGTTGATGTAACTCGCTTCAATGTTCCCTTGCAGGAGCTGCCGCGATCGGTGCAGGTTGTCCCTCAAGAGGTGCTTCAGGATCAGTCTGCAACCCGGATTCGCGATGGGTTGCGTAACGTCAGTGGGGTTGTGCAGGATGGTGGTTTTGGAGGAACTCGGGATCAGCTTAATATCCGGGGCTTTTTCTCAGACATCTTCCGGGATGGGTTTCGGGATCCCTCTGCAATCTTTGAAACATCTAACATTGAGCGGCTTGAGGTGTTAAAAGGACCTGCCTCGATCCTATTTGGCAATATTGAGCCAGGAGGCGTCATCAACATTGTCACTGAGCAGCCCCTGGCGGTTCCCTTCTATGAGGCAGCGTTGGAAGTCGGCAGCTTTGGGTATGTGCGTCCCACCATTGACCTGTCCGGCCCCATCACCGGTGATGGGGCGTTGCGCTATCGCCTGAACGCAGCTTATGAGTACTCGGATGGGTTCCGAGACTTTGATCAGAATCTTGAACGATTTTTTATTGCTCCAGTTCTGGCCTTAGACCTTGGCGAAAACACAGATTTAATGCTTGAATTCAGCTATCTCAACGATGAACGGCCCTTTGACCGGGGTTTGTTAGCCCGTGGGCGAGATGTTTTGGACGTACCCGTGCGTCGCTTCTTTGGGGAGCCGAATGATTTTGGAGCATCAGAAGAACTCAGCGCGGGTTACCGGCTCAACCACCAGTTGAGTGACGACTGGGAAATCCGCAGTCGTTTTCGCGTCACTACCCGTGATACTGTTGACTTTCGAGCAGAGCCCCTGTCTCTCGACGAGGATACGGGGATCCTTACCAGGAACTTTCGCTCCAATGATGATTTAGGCGAAGTCTACACTCTACAAAATGAAGTCCAGGGGCAGTTTTCAACGGGATCACTGAACCATCGGCTGGTTGTAGGGGTGGATCTATCCCGCCAGACAGATGGGGGAACCCAACGACGACTGCCAGCCGGACTCACCCCCAGTATCAATGTCTTTGACCCAGTCTACAATCAAATTCCACGACCGGATTTTGAGGATTTAACCGTTGTTGTACGAAACAATTTCAATCGCACCGATGCCCTCGGCGTCTATGTTCAAGACCTGATTGAGATCACCGATAATTTCAATCTGCTGCTGGGAGGACGGTTAGATTTTGTAGAGCAGGAAAGTCGCGATCGCCGCTCAAGCACCACCTCTGGACAGGATGTCAGTGCTTTTAGCCCCACTATTGGGCTGCTGTATCAACCCATTGAACCACTGTCAATTTACGCAAATTTTGCGCGATCGTTCCAGCCCAACTCCAGCACCGGTGCTGACGGCTCATTTCTGGAACCGGAACGGGGTACACAGTACGAAATTGGCATCCGGGGTGAGCTGTTTGAGGGTAATTTGACTGCCAATCTTGCCGCTTACACCCTGACGAAGACAAATCTGGCGACGACCGATCCCAACAATCCTGACTTCTCTGTTCCCATCGCCGAACAGCGCAGTCGCGGTATTGAGTTAGATATCGTCGGTAGAATTTTGCCCGGTTGGAACGTGATCGCCTCCTACAGCCATACCGACGCCGAATATACTGAGGAGTATTTTGGTCTACCGCCTGGAAGCCGCGTGACAAACGTACCCCAAAATGCTGCTAGCCTCTGGACGACTTACCAAATTCAGAGTGGGAGTTTGCAAGGCTTGGGATTTGGTATTGGCTTATTCTATGTGGGAGAACGCGCCGGAGACTTTGAAGATACCTTCGATCTACCCTCTTACCTGCGTACGGATGCCGCCATCTTTTATGAGCGGAATAACTGGCGGTTTGCAATTAATGTGCAAAACCTGTTTGACGAGAACTACTTCATCGCCAATAACTTTGGTCGAGTGGCGATCGAGCCGGGTGCCCCATTGACAGTAGTTGGTTCACTGAGGGTTGAATTTTAGACCTGCTTGAAAGGTTAATTTTTTGTGCGCGATGCATATAAAAAATTAGCCTTTCAAGACTTCTCAAATGCGGCTAAGGCTAAACGTACATTAGGGAATGGAACACGATGAGGAAAAAAAGCATGTTCAAAAGTCGCCGTGGACTTGTGGGCCTGTTATTTTGTTTGGGTCTGTTGCTGGCCCCAATGATTGCAGGATGCAATAGCGGTAGGGCAAATCCCTCGCAAGCTTCAGTTTTCTCATCAGATTGCCATCTGGTTCGTCATGCTAGAGGCGAAACCTGTGTTCCCAATCATCCACAACGGGTGGTGGTATTGGGTGGTCTAGATTATGCGTTAAGCCTGGGTATAAAACCCATTGGGAGCGATGGTATTAGTCGTGAGCTTTACTTAAAAGAATTTGCTGATGGGATTGAAGAAGTTGGCGGAAATGATGCCCCAAATTTAGAAAAAATTCTGGCTCTAAAACCAGACTTCATTATAGGAGGCGATTATGTAAACAGTAGCTACAGTGCTCTTTCTCAAATTGCACCAACGGTACTGATTTCCTACGACCATAGTGGGAAGTGGAAAGACTTTTTCATGCAATACGCTGAAGTGCTGGACAAAACTGCGGAAGCGGAGCAAGTCATGGCTCGATATTACCAGCGATTGGAAGACTTCCAGCAGCAAATGGGAAGCCGCGCACTTGAGATCGATGTTTCGATTGTGCGAGTTTACCCGACTCATGTAAACCTGTATCTCAAAGACTCCTTCTGCGGTACGATTGCCTCGGATGCTGGGCTATCTCGCCCTCCATTCGAGGACTTTACAGCATCGGAAGCCCAAAGTTTATTTGGCAACTCCATTCAATATCAGGTAGGCAGAGAAAAAATACCTGAAATTAGTGGCGATGTAATTTTTCTCTGGACCTACGGCTATCAGGAGGCAATTTTCAAGCAGGCACAAGCTGCAAAGGATAAGTTGAAAGCCGATCCCCTTTGGTCTATCTTGCCCGCTGTCCAGCAGGGGCGTGTTTATGAAGTTCCCGGCTACTGGATTGGCGATGGCCCGATCGCCGCCAATCTAGTGATTGATGATCTGTTCAAATACCTTGTGGAGCCACCCCAGGCATGACCCAACATACGGTGTTCGTGTGTAAATCCTGTAGTGCGGCGATCGCCCATGATGATGTCACCGAGGACACCATCACCGAGGGAGTTTTGTTACTCCAGCAATTAGAAAAGCTGGAGTCGGATGCGTTAAAGGTGAAAGCTGTCGGGTGTTTGTGGACGTGCGATCGCCCCTGTTCCGTTACCTTTGCTTGCCCCGGAAAATACACCTATCATTTCGTAGATCTAAACTACGCCCAGAGCATTTCTGAATTACAGCAATTCGGCGAATTATATATCCATAGTGTCGATGGTTATGTGAAGCCGCCGAAGATGCCGGGAGAACTGCGATCGCGCCTTCTGGTGCGAATTCCGCCAATCGTGAGCTAAATAATCAAAATTAGGATACCTGCAAGCATACAAATGGTTCCTATTGCACCAAAACCCAAAACCCTGATTTTGTCGCCGTGAAGCGGCG
>JBIKWV010000589.1:0-4072 GCA_044356135.1 Elainellaceae cyanobacterium | reverse complement strand
AACTCACCTTCACAGGGCAACTCATTGTGTCTCGAACCTTCCGTCCAACCGCAATCTTACTCGCTGTCGCCTTAGGGTACGTTCTGGTTTCTCTGCTGTTCTCCCAGTTTTCTCGATGGCTTGAGTACCGCTTTGCAGAGTTCAAACTGAGTGGCTAGGGGGCAATTGCATGGACTGGAAGTTGATGATCGATAGCATTCCCCTGCTCTTGAGTGGATTGCGGTGGACGATTGTGATTTCTCTACTCGGAATGCTGCTCGCTACCGGGATGGGGATTTTTTTAGTGATGATGAGGCGATCGCCCTTACCCTTTCCACGCTTCATTGCGCGGATTTATACAGACATCATCCTGGGGGTTCCCATCCTGGTGTTGCTGTTTGTGATTTTCTTTGTGTTACCAAACATTGGTATCCTCATCGATCCCTTTCCTGCAGGACTGCTAGCATTGATGTTGCACTATTCTCCCTATATTGCAGAAGTAATTCGAGGTGCATTAGAAGCCATTCCGAGAGGGCAAATTGAAGCGGGGCGGGCGATCGGAATGTCCCCTCAGGCGATATCTCAGAGGATCATCCTTCCCCAGGCTATTGGGCTGATTCTGCCGCCCTTAACAGGCCAGTTTATTGGGCTGATCAAGGATTCAGCTATCCTGTCGGTCATTTCTGTCCCAGAATTAACGTTTATGGCCAAGCAAGTGATCTCCAGAACCTACGCCCCCTTTGAAATTTATGTTCTGATTGCGATCGGTTATTGGGTTCTGACCTTTGTCCTGGAGTTAATTTTGCGCCGATTTGAGCATCACTTTACCGCTTACCGCTACAGTTGATTCAATGAGTACCTGCATTCCTGCAATTCAGACGGAGAACCTGCACAAATCCTTCGACACGCTAATCGTGTTGAAGGACGTGACGCTCAAGGTCATGCCAGGAGAGGTCGTTTGCATTCTAGGCCCCTCAGGTTCAGGCAAATCAACATTACTGCGCTGCTTGAACTGGCTCTCTCCGCCCACAAAGGGAACCGTTCGGATTAAGGGACAATTGATTGGGATCAAAGAAACACCGGAGGGGAAAATTGTTCCTCAGTCAGAGGCAGAACTACGAGCCATGCGGAGTCGGATTGGCATGGTGTTTCAGGGGTTTAACCTCTGGCCTCACCGAACAGCATTAGAGAACGTGACGGAAGGACTGGTTGTGGTGAGAAAGATGCCCCCAAAAACGGCAAGGGAACTGGGAATGTATTTTCTGGAACAGGTAGGTCTGGCTGACAAATGGAACGTTTATCCTTCCAGGTTGTCCGGCGGGCAACAACAGCGGGTTGCAATCGCTCGCGCCCTGTCAATGGAACCTGAAATTCTCCTGTTCGACGAACCCACCAGCGCCCTCGACCCGGAATTGGTCGGAGAAGTCTTATCTGTGATGCGCGACCTCGCACTCAAACATACCACGATGCTGGTCGTCACCCACGAGATTGGCTTTGCTGCCGAAGCAGCCGACCGAATCGTATTGATGGATCAAGGACAAATTGTGGAAGAAAATATACCAGGAGAATTTATTCGCAATCCTAAAGAAGAGCGATCGCGCCAGTTTCTCAACCACTTCCTCAGCCGCAATCCATTCAATTACATCACTAACGCCTAAATTCAGTATCATGGAACTCTCTTTCGACAAGCTTGATTTGAATTTGCTGGACGACTTGAGCATCTCTTACGAATCCGTAAATACGCTCAATAATGTCATCATTCAACTCACAGCTATGGGCAAAACTGGATTTGGGGAAGTTTCCCCTCATGCTGCCTATGGAGAGACTCAAGATACTGTTATTGCGGTTTTGCAATACCTGAAGGATGAATTGAAAAATTACTCTGATCCCTTTCAGTTCATCGAGATTTTAGACCGATTGGACGAAAAGCTAGAGGGGCATTCTGCCACAAAAGCTGCAATAGATATGGCGCTGTATGATCTGGTCGGACAGTTGTTAGGAGTACCGCTCTATCAGCTATTGGGACTCAATCCAAATAAAACAACTGACCTGACTTATACGATTGGCATCGATACGGTGGGGCGTATGGTACAAAAGGCGATCGCCGCCAGCAAATACAAGTACCTTAAAGTTAAGCTTGGAACCCCCTACGATCAGGAAATTATTACAGAAATTGCTAAAGCCACTCCCTCAATCTTGAGAGTTGACGTGAATGGGGGATGGGAAGCCCGTCATGCCATTCGTTTTATTAACGATGTCCTTGTCCATCATCCCGTTGAATTTATTGAGCAGCCACTAGCTCCCCATGATATTCGAGGCATGAAATTACTTTATGCCGAATCGTCTCTACCGATTGTTCTGGATGAGAGCATCAGCGGCATTGACAGTATTCTGGCTCATGCTGACTTTGTTGATGGGGTCAATATCAAGTTGATGAAGTGTGGAGGGATTCGAAATGCACTCAAAATGATCCACCTGGCAAGATCCCTTGGCTTGAAGGTGATGTTGGGCTGTCGCGTAGAAACCACCCTGGCCATTACTGCTGCCGTTCACCTCACTCCCCTTGTTGACTTTGCAGATCTCGATTTACATCTCATCGTTGATCAAGATCCCTTTATCGGTGCAACCCTGGACGAGCATGGAAAGTTTATTTTACCGACGGCTCCTGGGCTAGGAGTGAAAATGAAGACCTGAAGTCGGCTGAATGATATCTAATCCACATCCCTCTACTGAAAGTCGGTACGTTCTACTGAAGGAGTTATAAGATGACAGACCTTTCGCGGTATGGTAGCCCTTACAACTGGATGTCGAATACTGTAATCCACTCCCAAAAGAGTGACTCAGTGATTATCAATGATTTGACGTTACAGGGTGATGCTGAGGAGATGGCAGGAGTACTGATTTCTGAGGCAGATAAGATTGCGATCGCCACGCACTTAAGTGAATCAGGGGTTCGCAGAATGTCCGTTTTAGGCTATTCTCCATGCCCTCCTGATGAGGAAATTAAAACGATTGAAAAAATTCTTGACCTGGGATTGCCTATACAATTCGGCTCCTTTGTGAAGTCTCAGCATGAAATTGATATTGCTGCCGAAATTGGATTGTGGGGAGTCACAATCCTGGTTCTCAGCAACGAAGCGGCGTTACCCCGTGGTAAAACAGGAGCGGACATCATTGATCGAGTCCAGCAGTTGACAGAATATGCAAAAGCAAAAGGACTGCATACCTGTCTGATGGCGATGGATGCAACCCGTTGTCGGATGGAGTTTCTTGAGTCGGTGGTCCAGGCGGCGGAACCAGCTTGCGACGAAATTACAATTGCGGATTCTTTAGGCGTTGCCTCGCCTTACGGCTTTCAATTTTTAATCCAAAACGTCTGTCAATGGACCCATTTACCCATCCAGGTTCACTGCCATAACCACTCTTCAATGGCAGTAGCAAACGCGATGGGGGCAATTCTGGGAGGGGCAACCGTTATCCATACAACCGTCAATGGAATGGGCGAATTCGCCGGACTACTGCCGCTAGAAGAATTGGTTGTCGCGCTTTCAATGCACCTGAATGTATCTACAGGGATCAAATTTGAGAGCTTGAAGTCTTTATCTGAGCTAGTAGTCAAAGCCACGGGAGTTCCCATCAGCCTTCAAAAGCCAGTTGTGGGCGATCGCGCTTTCTGTATCCCTGAAACTGAGGAGATTCAGGAAGCTCTATATGCTTTAGAGGAAAAGGGCATTTTGAAGGAGAGCTTAACCTACCCGCCTGAACTCGTAGGCAATCGCCTCTCCATGTCAATTGGTCGTCGATGCAATGAGTACACTGTTCGATACAACTTAGGATTGCGGGGTTGGACGGCTGGTTCAGAAACAATTCAAGGTATTATTCAAGCGGTTCGTGAGATTGCCTGGTCGCAGGATGGATATTATTTAATGAGTGGGGATGAGTTCTTTGACTTGATTCAGAAGCAGGGCTTTCAGCTTGAACCGCTTCGAGCGCATCAATCGGCTTATGTTTGAGCTTGAGACCCCAAAAGCTGTTCTGCGCGCGCAACGAGCGGAACAGCTTTTGAGTAAAATCCCAGTTTTCGCTTGGCGCG